>NZ_PNCN01000135.1:0-322 GCF_005886135.1 Pseudoalteromonas sp. S4741
AACCTGAGCTGCACATAAGAAATGGAACTAAATGCCCTTGCGGTGATCAGATCTTTCGACTAAGAAACATAAGATTACCGAGGCAAGGGCATGAATAACTTAGATGCAATTTACCTAGATGTCGATGATTTTTGTTTATTGTTTGAACCTCAATGGCTTAAACACCTAATAGAATCAGGTGAAAAGCAACGCATTAAGCCATCTCGACTATCCTCTAGCGAAGTGATGACTATATTAATTGCTTTTCATCAATCAGGTTATCGCGATTTTAAAACTTACTACACCAAATTTGGTTGTCAGTATTGGCGACATTATTTTCCTG
>NZ_PNCN01000136.1:0-967 GCF_005886135.1 Pseudoalteromonas sp. S4741
AACCTGAGCTGCACATAAGAAATGGAACTAAATGCCCTTGCGGTGATCAGATCTTTCGACCAAGAAACATAAGATTACCGAGGCAAGGGCATGAATAACTTAGATGCAATTTACGTAGATGTCGATGATTTTTGTTTATTGTTTGAACCTCAATGGCTTAAACACCTAATAGAATCAGGTGAAAAGCAACGCATTAAGCCATCTCGACTATCCTCTAGCGAAGTGATGACTATATTAATTGCTTTTCATCAATCAGGTTATCGCGATTTTAAAACTTACTACACCAAATTTGTTTGTCAGTATTGGCGACATTATTTTCCTGATTTAGTCAGTTATACACGTATGTTGAAGTTACTTCAGGCCACGTTACCAGCTCTGTGTAGCTATCTGAAGCAGCGCTTTGATAAACCAACAGGCATTGCATTTATCGATTCCACTTCTCTCAAGGTGTGTCACAACATGCGTATTCCTCGCCACCAAGTTTTTGCAGGAGAAGCCAAACGAGGCAAAGGAACAATGGGCTGGTTTTATGGTTTTAAACTTCACCTCATCATGAATGATGAAGGTGGTTTATTAGCTGTAAAAGTGACAGCTGGGAATGTTGATGATAGACAGCCGGTATTAGATATGGTCGATAATGTTACAGGTAGTTTATATGCAGATAAAGGTTATGTATCTGCAAACTTAAAAGCGGAACTTGCTGAGCAAGGTATTGATTTTATTACAGGTCAAAGAAGTAATATGAAACGCCAGCCAATATCATCTTGGGATAGAGCGATGTTATCAAAGCGTTTCATCATCGAAACAGTTTTCGACCAGCTGAAAAATATTGCTCAAATAGACCACACAAGGCACCGCAGCTGCATCTCATTTATGGTTAATTTAATGGCTGGATTAATAGCCTATACTTTTCAAACTAAAAAGCCGAGTATAAAAGTGACTCGGCTTTAATTCTTATGCAGATCTG
>NZ_PNCN01000137.1:0-16228 GCF_005886135.1 Pseudoalteromonas sp. S4741
GGGTAAACCCGCTGCTACCAGTTTGATGTTCCACTTTCTCATTTACTCCTTATTTTCTTCTCTGTGTTCAAATAGGGTTTAGTAAATTATTCACAAAGAGGGCAAAGAGACGCTGCGCTAAAAGAGTAGGCTCTAGGTTCTGGGCTGATATCAGGCTGTTTGTAAAGCTCGCTACTCGTCGCTCGAAGCTTTCTCATTTACACCTCATTCGAAGGTTTTAGCAAAAACTCGCTGCTCGAAGCCCGCGGCCTTTATCAACGTAGGCGTTAAGCTTGCTGACGCGAAAATTACCGCTTTTAAATTAGGTTACTTTTACGTCATTAATTGCCTCACCTTAGTGTTATCGTGTTTGAAATAGTAGGGCTTTGAATTATAGATAAAAGCTTTAGGATTTTTAAAATCATTTGGCTATTTTATAACGAGTACTGCGACCACCCGCTGCGGTTTTCTTTATATAATCCAGTGTTTGTAAATCTGATAAGTGGCGCGTTGCCGTCGCACGACTTACCTTAGCCACTTTTTGATACTGACTCGCACTGATGCCCTGCTCAAATTGGCCATCAAGTAATTTATTTAGCACTTTTACTTGCTGTTCATTTAGTCTAGTTTGATCTTTTTTAAACCAATAATTAGTTTTAGCGACAGTTTGCTCAATATTCTTCAGGGTAGATTCAACGGCTTTATTGAGCGTATTTAAAAACCAGGTGATCCACTGTGTAATGCACAAATCACCACGCTGTGTTGCCTCTAAGACCTCGTAATAGCCTTTTCTATCTTCTAAAATTGCCACCGACATCGCATAGAACCGTATCGACTCTTTATATTCTTGAGCAAGCGCTAAATCTGTAATAAGACGCGTAATACGCCCGTTACCATCTTCAAATGGGTGTAAGGTTACAAACCACAAATGAGCGATTGCAGCACGAATAAAAGGGTCTTCGTGTCGATCATTATAACCTGCATTAAACCAATTAAAAAAAACAGCGAGTTCGTTTTCGATAACATCTCTTGGTGGAGCAGTAAAATGTAATACGGGTCTATCTAATCGCCCTGATACAATTTGCATTGGCTCGTTGCCACGTAATTGGCCACCCGCTATTTGAGTAAATAATCCTTGTTCACCTGTAAACAATAAACGATGCCAATTCAACACACGTTCTAAATCAAGCGGTGTATCGGTGTTATTAATTGCATCCAACATGATCTCTGCAAGATTATCGCTTTGCACTGTGGTTGGATAAGGCTGCTCATCAATGTGGAGTTTTTTAGCTAGTGACGAACGTACCGAAAACGCATTGAGTTTTTCACCTTCAATTGCGCTTGAATGAATAATATTAGCCAATAAAGTATCAAGTGCTTGCTGTTTTTGCTGCGTACTTTGCCCATCCATGCGACCAACCAGCACACCTTGGTTAAAACAAAGCTTTCTCAACAACGGCGCAAGCTGTTTTTCATCCCACGTAAAGTTCGGCCAATCTTGTTGTTGCCATATCCACATAAGCGTGTGCCCTTAAGTTAATTAGCTTTAATCTATATGATTTATTCGCCTCACACAATGAGGCGAATAATGAGCTTAATTGCCTCATTGTGTTAATTGGTAAGTTGAAATCGTAGAAACCAGTTTTAGCTGTGATTATTTTAAACGCCAATTTCGGTTTCGAGCAGCAAGCGACGAGCAACGAACGATGCGAAAAGCGCCGCTTTTAATATTTAAGCTCGATGCCCGCAACTCGATGCTCGTCGCCTTTATTAATATATGTCGCATTGGCGACGGCAACCAAAGTGTGATTTGTCTTTAAATCAACTCTGCTGTAAATAATTCATCCGTGAAGCTGGGTTACTGTCGGCATCCATGCCTTCACTTCCTCATGCTGCAAAGCTGCGCTTTGGTCATTCGTCACCTCGGCGCCTCGAGGAGCACACTGTTTCCTCAATTTAAATTAATGATATGTACGTAACCGCGATGAAACACGTCCTTGTGTAAGCATCGCTTAACGCGCATTGCCTAAAGGGATTTAGGTACTTGGAATTTGTCGGGAACAGAATTCCGCCATGCGCTGCTATTATTCATCATTCATTCAATTTCGGGTGTGATCACGGGGGATTTAACTCAGCACTCGCCTCCAAATTTGTTGTTGCTATTGCTGTTAGGTATATTGAGTTATCTTAATTATTTGGGTAACTAAAATGGCTAATCAAAGACAACAAGGTAGATGGCTATCGAGTATAGAGGCTATAAAGCAACTGCAATTAACAGCACAATAAATACAAATAGCACGCGCCATTTTGTGCTCAACATCTTTATCGTCGCTTATTCCACTGGGCTTCAAATAAGCGCTTTTGTTCACCACGGTATTCACTGCACCACACGAAATCGGATGATTGCATTCCTTTTGAACGGCAACGCTTTGGCAAAGTATAAAATTCAGACCACGCAGCCAGCTTTTCAGGATCGCTATAGCTGTCGCTATGCAATTTCATATTAGGCACCCGCGAGTGCAATAACGCATTATTACTTGAGCTGTAAGCCGAAGAGCTTTGATAAGTTCGATTGGTTTGTTTGGGTTTATCACAATGCTTTGCAAGTTCTTCAAATAAAGATTTGAACCGTGCTTTTAACCGCTCACCTTCTTTTACCTTATAGCTTTGACGCAACCGTGAACGTATTGTTTCGCGTTCTTTTACAATACTATCGCAATGCTCTTGCGAGTATTGCTCGTACGCTTGCGGGAGAGAAGTAAATACGCAAAGTAGTATCAATAAAATCCATTTAATCATTATTTATCCCTAAATTGAGTGCTGTTTTTCCTTTGGGCGCCTAGGGTGAATATAGAGGATTGAATCTAAAATAGAAACAGATAGTTTAAGCAAATTGTTAAATCATGCCTGAGCGGGATTGTTGTAGCAGTTCGTGGCGGGAGTTTGTATCCAGCTTTAGTTTTTAATTGCAAATTTGAGTAGAGGTCGCGTTGGCGACGGCAACCAAAGAGAAGTAACCGCCGACTTCTCTTTGGAATCTCACGGCGCCCCGAGCATTTTGCAATTTCCTCAAAGCCAAAATCGATATGAACGTAACCGCCGTGTATTCGCCGTCCATGGCGAAGTCACGCCTTTAATTGCATCCATGCAATTAATTACTCATCAATTGAGTCTTTTCGGGCAAAATGACGGAGAAATTGTCTTGGCAGCTGCCTTTAATTCAATAGTGAGTTAATGCTTGTTTACATTGATTTTTTTAGTAAACTGAATGCTCGCCAACAGGGAGCGATTTAATGCAACAGATTGGTATTTACGAGCAGTTAATTACACAAGTAATTAAGCAAAACTTAAATCGTGACCAATTTTATGTGGGCGAACGCCTACTAGAATCGGCTGAGGCGGCTACGTGGCTTTCGCGCTTTTTAGGTAAACTGGTTGAACATGCCATTGATGCAATCCCTAATTCAAACGAGCGTTTGCAAGAGCAAATTAATCTCGCAAATAGCCTTGTGCTGTGGCTTAAAGATCATATTCGCGATGACGAACTGATCAACGAAAACCTTATCGACAGTCAAGGCCGAATACTCACTGCCCTGTTTAATACTCAAAACCCCATTGCGGCCAATCTTAAAGACTATTCCAGAGATATATTCCCAATCACAGGGCTTACCCAAAGCGAGTTATTTAGCGGTGCTAATGCAGGTATATCGCTCGAAACCGAGCTAAAACGCGAGATTAAATCGTCCGACACTATTTACTGGCTTGTCTCATTTATAAAATGGACGGGGCTGCGCATATTTAAAAATGAGCTTGAAGCATTTACCAAAAGTGGCAATAAACTCAAAGTAATTACCACCTCGTACATGGGTGCAACAGATGCTAAAGCGGTTGAGTTTTTAGCAAGCTTGCCAAACACTGAGGTAAAGCTTAGTTACAACAACCAGCAAGAGCGCTTACACGCAAAGTCATACTTGTTTATGCGTAATACGGGGTTTCATACCGGTTATATTGGTTCGTCTAATTTATCGCATTCGGCGCTTACCAGCGGCCTTGAGTGGAACTTAAAAATTACCGCGCAAGAAATCCCGCACATAATAGCCAAAACCAAAAGTACCTTTGAAACCTATTGGCAGTCGCCAGATTTCGAGCTATTTACTGGCAAAACTGAATGTAAAGAAAAGCTCATAAATTCACTTAATGAGCAACGCGGTGTTGGCCAAGCAAGCAGTCAGTTTTATTTTGATATCACGCCAAAAACCCATCAACTCGCTATTTTAGAAAAACTAAGCGTTGAGCGTAGCGTTCATGATCGCTTTAAAAATTTAGTGGTTGCCGCAACCGGCACAGGTAAAACCATTATATCGGCCTTCGACTTTAAAACCGTTTACGATAAAAACCCAAACGCACACTTTTTGTTTGTAGCCCACCGTGAAGAAATACTTAAACAAGCACAAAGCGCTTATCGTGGCGTGCTTAAAAATAACGACTTTGGGGAGCTGTGGGTAGGTAACTATAAGCCACAGCGCTATAACCAATTATTTGCGTCAATCCAAACATTAAACAGCCAAGTTGAATCGCTCAACTTAACAAGTGATTACTACGACTATATTGTAATAGATGAAGTACATCACGTAAGCGCAGCTAGTTATCGCGCTATTTTAAACCACTTTACGCCCACAATATTACTTGGTTTAACTGCTACACCAGAGCGCCAAGATGGCGCAAATATACTCGATGATTTTTGCGGTGTAATAGCCGCTGAAATTCGCTTGCCAGAGGCAATAAACCAGCGCCATTTATGCCCGTTTCAATACTTTGGACTAGATGACGATACCGACCTAAGTCAAATAACATGGCGAGGCGGCCGTTACGAGATAACCGAATTGAGTAACCTTTATACAGGGGAGAACAGCCGCGCTAACAAAATTATATCCAGCCTTGCTGATATAGTGACTAATGTTCACGATATAAAAGCGTTGGCATTTTGCGTAAGCCAAAAGCACGCAGAGTTTATGGCCTCTAAATTCAACTTAGCAGGTATAAACGCCGATGTACTGACCAGTAAAAACACTAATGAGCGCGCGGCCAAACAGCAAGCACTGCGCCAGGGTGAAATACAAATACTTTGCGTGGTTGATATTTTTAACGAAGGGGTCGATATTCCAGAGGTTGATACCCTGTTATTTTTACGCCCAACGGAAAGCCTAACGCTGTTTTTACAGCAACTAGGCCGTGGCTTGCGCTTACCAGATAATAGCCAAAAACAGTGCTGTACCGTACTCGACTTTGTAGGCAACGCCCGCCCAGAATACGACTTTGCCAGTAAATTCCGCGCATTGATTGGTAAAAGCAACCAACCAATAAAAACCGAGATTGAAAATCACTTCCCGCATTTACCACTGGGTTGCCGCATAGAGCTACAAAAGCGCACACAACAAACAATACTAAAAAATATTCAGCAAGCCATAAACACTAAACGCCGTTTACAACAGCTGATAAATAGCTATTCGCAACATACCAATGACGCGCTAACGCTCAGTAACTTTTTACGCATAAACCCGCAAGTCACACTTGAAGATATATACAAACCAAAAGATAAAAAACTCGGTGGCTGGCACTGGCTAAAAGGCGATGAAATACCCGCAGAGCAAGCCGACATTTACGCCGCGTATTACCGCGCAATCAACACCCAATTACTCGGCTGCGACTCGCTCAGCTACTTATGCTTTTTACGTGATTTATGTAATAACGACTTTAGTTTTACGCCAACGCCACAAAACCAACAGTACGCGCTTATGGCGCATTACAACTTTTGGGATGCCACAGGCACAAGTTTAGGATTTAAAACCCTCGAACAGAGTTTACAAGCCCTTAAACACAAAGAACTACAACAGGAACTTGCTCAAGTAATTACGCTGTTAATAAACCGCATTCACCAGCAAGAAAGCGATTTAACGTGCCTACCTAATCACGCAATAAAATTACACAGCCGCTACACGCGCCAACAAATACTCGCCGCGTTTGGCGCACACACGTTTGAGCAAAAGTCATCTGCTCGTGAGGGTGTTCTTGTATTCAATGATCAAAACTTAGAGCTACTATTCGTCACGCTCAACAAATGCGAAAAAAGCTACTCGCCCACCACGCTGTATCACGACTACGCAATCAGCCCCACCCTGTTCCATTGGCAGACGCAAAACAGCGCCCGCCCAGAACACGGCCGCGGCCTAAGTTATATTAAGCACCAACAAACAGGCAAAACCATATTGTTATTTGTGCGCGAACAAGGCAAAGACGAAAACGGCCGAACCATGGGGTTTGTAAACTACGGCGAGGTTAAATACCAAAGCCATAACGGCAGCCAGCCGATGAATATAACGTGGGAACTAATCAACCCCATGCCAAGTGAAATGTGGCATGAGGCAGGGAAATTGGCGGTTGGGTAGCGGATTTAAATTTAATAGTTTGAATGTTATGGGCTAGTTTACTAATAAGTTTACAGGAATAAGCAAAAACCAACTGTTTTTTGCCTTGCTGAAATGACTTGTACGGATAATAAACACATTAAATATTTTATCTTTAAACTAAGTTTGGGTAATGTAAGTCTCAGGTTTAAGCAGTAACTTAAGCTTTCTGTGTCGTAGAAAGCTCCTCCGTTAAGAAACCGATAACAAGAACGAACGCGGCAAAGAAGTCAAGCACCACACTTGTTAGGTTCTGCCTCGTTTAGCGAACTCACAAATCATTCTAGTAGTTCTCTGGCGGCTTTCTTCTGGGTATCTATTTATATCATCTCTGATTAGGGAAAGTGCAGCGCCTTCATCCCCCTTTAAAGCTGCACTTAATGCTCTATATCGATTTAAAGACCTTTGAGATATATGGTTATTTTTGCTTATTTTCAATAACTCTTCGAGAGCCGATTCAAACTCTTCTAAATTATTAAATTTTAAGGCGATATCACATGCAGCAAGTAGCGGATAATGATTTTCAGGATATATAGCAATACAGTCTTTTATTTTATCAAAGGCAGTAACCTCTGAATCATTAATTTTAGCTTCAAAAATTGCTTCGGCGATATTCGACATTTCAATTGATTGCTCAGATCCAATAGACCTTAAATTATGAATCAACTCTTTTAGTAATGCACTATTCTTTTTGGCCTCATCAGTGTTAATCAAGCAATTGAAATAGGCTTGGGTATGAAATTGGTTACTACGGTTGTCTTCATAATTTTTCTTAGCATAATCAAGAGCCTTATCATACTCCTCCATTTGCACATATACTTGCACTATCTCTCTTTTACACCTTGCTGCAACATATCTGCTATTTTCAATTTTCTGAAATCTCTCAAGTGCATCCTTATAACGACCTTGCAATCTATAATAAAATCCAAGCAAAAAGTCATGTTCATCGCCATTTATTAATTGTACCTCTTTCAACAGCCTTGGATTTTTTGTTTTTGCTAAAGCCAAACATAGATAATACCTAATATCCTGCAAGGCAGAATCATCGATATTACTCTTCTTCTCAAGAATTAAATCTGCTAGGTCAATAATCCTTTGTAAACTTCCTCGGTTATAATAAAGATCCTTCATACATCTTAGATAATGTGATGGGATTAAGAACTTATCATCAATCTTAGTTCCTTCTTTCAAGGCCTCTTTAATGGAAAAAATAAACTCAGATGAGTCCAACTCAAATAAATCATCTCTTTCAATTGTAGTCTTTACTCGTTCTGTGATTCGTTCTGAAAGCTCTGAACTAAAAGTTAATCTATTTCTTGCAATGTAATCTCTTACAACATCGTTTAATCGAACAATATCTCCATCTAGCCCAATCAATTCGATTATATGCTCCGCTGCGAGTTCCTCAATTACAGGATAGAACTCCTCTTCATTCACTATTGAAAATAGAAAATCCATAGTAATAACTTCAAACTTTGAAAGCATTCTAATAAAATCTAAAGTTGATTCTTTGCTTTCATATTTATTCAATAAGGTCGCAGCTCTTTCGGAGTTATAATCAGCCAAAATCGCCAATTTATCATGAAAGCTTGTTTGGTTATCTTCTCTTAACATATCAGCTGCAAATGCAACCTGTTCTGGTAGCCCTGATAGTAAATTACAAATATCGTCAAACTGCTCAAGAGATAATTCAAGCTTATATAATCCTGCTAGCTGACTAAAAAAACGCCTCCTCTCAACAGTACTTAATTCAGTTATTTCGAGAAAGAAAAAACTGTCATTTTTCGGTCTCGCGGGAAATGCTACTTTATATTTTGATGCAATGCAGAAGACAGGGTAAGCAGTTTTATTATAAGTAGATATAGCCTTTTCAAACCAGCTATTAAGCTCCCTTTTGTAGTTGACAAGGCAGCCATCATCGATAAAGTAAATTAATTCTTTCGAATTATAAGCTGCGTTCATTACCTGATGAATGTATCCAATTTTTTCATCGACAGTTTTATCACTCAATGCTTCAAGTGAGTCGCCAAAATCAATCAAACCAAAATCGTTTAGCTTTAATATGAAATCTTCAATTGATACATTCCGGTCTAAGAATATTGCGGAAGGTTTGTGAGAACATTCCGAGATATTAGTTTTTAAACACCCTTTGTGAATAAGGCTTCTTCGGCCAACGCCGTTAAAGCCAGAGCAAATTAAGACAGTCGGCTTTTCTTTCGAAAAATCATGTATCCTCTCTTCAAAAGAATCTAATTCAGTTAGCCGACCAACAAAGTAGTTTTCTCTTATTTTTAGCTCTGGATGTTTTGTCCAACTTACTTCTCTTAATTTATTGTGAATTCTTCTGGCAGCAACATTTGCTCTTTTGATAGGTTTTAAATTGTAATTATCTCTTAACCATTCAGGAATTCTTGAATCTGTATACTGTATTTTATCGTCAATAATAATAGGAAATATTTTGTTTATCTGATCACTGTCCAGCCTAATCTTAGCTTCAGTTATTTCTTTTATTACCCATTCAGAATTTAGTGCATT
The DNA here is from genome assembly GCF_005886135.1 of Pseudoalteromonas sp. S4741. Classification (NCBI taxonomy): domain Bacteria; kingdom Pseudomonadati; phylum Pseudomonadota; class Gammaproteobacteria; order Alteromonadales; family Pseudoalteromonadaceae; genus Pseudoalteromonas; species Pseudoalteromonas sp. S4741. The sequence continues at coordinate 8,979 of NZ_PNCN01000137.1, forward strand.
ATCTGATAAGAAAATCACAAAAATTTCCGATTTATCCAAGCCATCAATTATTTGATCTAAAGGCCTCTCACCTTCCTCAAAAGTATATTCGTCATAAATAATGTCATCTTTATCCAACCAATTGGCTACATTACGAACATAGTGTTCTTTATCCTGACTTGAATGAGATAAAAATGCTTTAATCACGAAATATCCTTACTTTATTTAATATGAAGTGCTAGGTGTAACACTTAATAGCCTAAAAAACTTTATCAGAGGACACTTTCCCCATTTAAGCGCGAAAACGTCCTTATTTTGTTTACCTATATCAATAGCAAATAGTGTAAGTTACTGCCAGATATAAACATTATTCTTACTGTAGCATATATAAACATGTAAAAAAGAGGAAAGTGTCCTCTTATTCTTACTAAGTTAATGTCGAGTCACCTGAATGACTATATATCGCTCTTCACCGCCAAAACAAAGCATGCCTTACTTACAAAAAGAGCAAAATAGCTTCATTACCCAAAACTTACTTCCTCACATACAGTGTCATTGCACAGAGCAAAACCCATCCCTTTAAGGCATAAACACCAATCTACCAGCACACTCCAATTCCCCGTGATCACACCTGAAACTCAGTTAATGATGAGTAATTTACAGCACGGATGCTGTACAAAGCGTAGCTTGGCCATGGATGGCCTATCTACGCTGGTTACGTTCACATCATTAACGTAAGTTGAAGATACAGTGTGATCCTCGGGTGCGCCGTGGGATTCCAAAGGGTGGACGGCGGTATTCACCCTTTGGTTGCTATCGCCAACGCGATAAAACCTCGAATAGAGGTTTTTGATCCCTTGAATCTCAAGCTTTTAACGCCAGCAAGCTGCGCGTCTACAAGTAATAGCGCGATATAAAATCGCGACTATAAAACCACTTGTTTAAACCTCGCGAAGGTTCGCATGCTTTCATCTGCAATCATTACTTCGTAATCTGGATTTTGAGCAATTAGCTCATATTGCCCGTTAGGTAATTTATTAACTTTACGAAGTAAATACTGCCCGTCTCCGCTTATATCGTCTCGCTCTATCGCGACTATTTGGCCACGTAGCGATCCGGCTCTATCGGAAGTTATAAACTCAAGTAGCAGTAAATCACCATCAAGTATTGGGTGCTTACCGCCATTCATAGAATTACCCGACGCATGCGCTAAAAAGTGTACTTGTGGATCGAGCTTGCCCGCGCCAAGTGGTGCGTCCATCAATTCCATATCGCTTTCATCCCCTGTTTTAAAATGCCCACAAGCTATTTTAATGTTGGGGAAGTACGGCAGCTTTAATACGTTATCTTGCTCTTTTGCTGTATCGGCACGATCTTTAAACTTTAGCTGAGTCACATTGTCAGCTTGTTGATCGGTATTTTGTTCAGTTGTTGCTACGTTTACTTTTAGCCGTTGGCTGTATTTAGCTAAGCTGTATTCAACCAGCTCTAACACGGCGTTGTTTAGTAATTCGAGTTTATCTGCGGGTACGTCAAACGTGGCTTTCACGGTGTCGTTTTCTAGCGTAAACCACTGCGTGCCATCTTTATTTTTATTGGTGTAAGCTTTGATAGGATTTTTACGCCAGTAGCTTTGCCATATTTGTGAGTCAGCGGCAGCTTGCTGCTCTTTGGCTGATAAATCGTGTTGTTTTAAATTTGGGTGGCGCGCTAATACTTTAGCACTCATGGCTGCAAGTTCTGCAACTGTTGGGGGAATGGTAAAACCATTTAATGCCACATAAGCTTCAAGCAAAATAGCTTTAAAGCATTTGGTCATACTGGTTGTTTGTATGCCCTTATGTAAAAAGTCATAGAACCGCGCTAGTTGCTCAGCACCTTGTTGTGCCTCATCATCAATGTTTTGTGTTTTAGCAATTAGCTCAAACCAACTAGTGTAATTGCTGTTTACCTTTTTTATATCCCCATAGTGGTAGTAAAACTCACTTAAGGTGGGTAAATGCCCAAGTTGCTCAGCAAGTTGTGTTATATCTTCAAGCGCCGTGGTGCGCTGCGCCTTAGCTAGCTGTTGCCAGAAGTCGGTGACTTTTAAATCAATATTTATAAAACAGCCATCAGCTAGATTTGGCTTTTTAAGCTTTTTCACTACACCACTTGGCGTAGTTTCATGGAGTAACGCATAAGGCTTATTTAAAAAGCTATGGTGGTTACCAATAAAGTCGAGCACCACTAAATGCGTTTTACCTTCTAGCGTACGCAAACCACGCCCTAATTGCTGTAAAAACAGGATTTTAGAATCACTTGGGCGCAGCATTAAAATAGTATCAATGCTGGGTAAGTCAGTCCCTTCATTAAACAGATCAACGGTAAATAGCACTTCAACTTGGCGTTGTTCTAATTGTTTAAGTGCCTCATTTCTGCGTACTTTTGATTGGCTATGTACTGATAGTGCTTTTACACCCGCTTTATTAAACGCATCAGCCATGTAATCGGCATGTTTTGTGGAAATACAAAATCCCAAGGTGCGTTTTTGTTTATATTGTTGCCACTGTGCAAGCGCATGATCGGCTCGTTTTTGTGTCGCAAATTTGTTTTCTAGTGCTGCAGGATCAAATCGACCATTGCGCCATGGAATGGCTTGGTAGTTTACGTTTTCGTCCCAAATACCATAGTAATGAAACGGCACTAACGTTTTTTGATCAATTCCTTGCGTTAAGTTTCGCTCAAATACTAAATTGTTGTCGCACAATCCTAAAATATCGGCTTGGTCGGTTCGTTCTGGCGTGGCGGTTAAACCGAGTAAAAACTGTGGTTCAAAATAGTTTAATAGCTGACGATAAACACGTGCGCTGGCATGATGAAACTCATCAACAATGATGTAGTCGAACGCCGTTGGTGCAAATTGCTTTAAATGATTACTTCGTCCAATGGTTTGAATAGAAGCAAATAAACAGTCGGCGTTTTTGTCGCGGTGTTTACCGTTATAGAATCCCGTTGAAAGCGGCAGTAGTTCAGCAAAAGTACGCTGTGCTTGTACAAGTATTTCTTCACGATGCGCGACAAATAATACCCGTTTAGCTTTGAATTGTTTAACATCAAACGCGCTTAACCATGTTTTACCCATGCCTGTTGCTAACACTACTAAGCCACGTTTAAAGCCCTCAGCGCGAGTTTGCGCTAGAGCATTGAGCGCTTCAATTTGAGCTGGCCTTGGTGTTTTAGCTTCGCTTTGTTCAATAATTTGTTCCGCTGTATCGGCATGATTTACCGCTACAAACTGCTGTGTTTTGCGCCTAGCAATGTAGTTATTAATCCATTCATGGCTTAAATGGGTAACAAATTCGTGGTTGAAAATATGATTAAAAGCATTCCGAATACTTAAAAATTGCTGCGCTGCTTGGCTTGTTTTTGGCTGCATGTAATCATGTCTAAAATTCCACTCATGACCTTTAGTAAGGGCGCTGGCGCTAATGTTACTTGAGCCGATAAAGGCACAACCAGACGTAATTTCGCTGGTGTCATTTGTTTTGACAAAAATATACGACTTCATGTGAAAGCTTTGGTTGCTCTGTGTTTGGTAAATACGCACATCAGCACCACGATCCACTAATACCATTAGCTCTCTGAGCGCATTAGGATGAGTAATATCAAGGTAATCGGAGGTTAACAGCTTTAGTGTTGCGCCACTTTGTAAAGCTTCATTGAGTGGGTCAAATAATAAAGCCAAGCCACTGGGTTGGATAAATGACACTGTGATTTCAATCTCTGTGGCATTATTTATTGCATGTACAAGATTAGGTAATAGCGGATCATCGGCACCCGTAATAAGCTGCTGCTTATTACTTTGCAATTGGTGCTGTTCGTTAAAGCTATTCATTTATTAATTCGCTGCGCGTTAATAATGCATTAAGCCACACTTCACTTTCGCGCTCTGGTCGTTGGTCGACCGTTTGCCATTGTTTTAGTATTTTAAGCTCGGTATGATGGGTGATTAGCGCGGTTAAGCCATCTTCATTTAAATCGGTAAATTCGCGGCCATTGTGCACACGTTCTTGCGTGCCGTATTTAAACGACACATACAAAACACCGTTTGGTTTTAGGGCATTTTGCAGCTTTAAAAACACCTGCGGTAACTCTACTTTTGGAACGTGTAATAAGCTGGCGCAACACCAAATGCCATCGTACTTATTGGTACAATTAAGCTGCTGAAAGGTTTTAACCTCTACGGCTTGTTGTAAGTAATTACTGGCTAACTTTGCAAGCTCGGGACTTGCGTCAAATGCGCTAACAGTAAAATCTTGCTGTTTAAAATACATGGCATCGCGGGCGCTACCGCAGCCTGCATCTAATATATGGCCGTGTTTAGGGATAAGCGGTAAAAACTCAGCGTAAAGCGCCGACATATCAACGTTCAGCGTTGAGTCACTGAAGCTTTGTGCGTTTTGATTGTAGTAATTGAGTGTTTTAGTAGGCACTAAATTCACCGCTCCTTGGTTTATTTATTAATCTGGTATTCATTTATAACTAATCTACAGTATCAACATTTAAAAATATAGAGCTACGGCAATATATACGCCCTAAGCAGTATGTTTTTATTATAAAAAAGCACTGTTTAATGTTATAAAATCATGTTATTTACACTTTTACCTAATAGCTCTATGCTCTTGAAAGTATTTAGGTTATAAAAATAAGGTCCATAAAGCGCTTTTCATTGCTCAATAGAAAAAAACTACAACTTTGATTGAGTAATTGATGAATAATTATTGGTATGGCTGGCTTTTGTAGCTGAGTATCTACACCATATGGGGTGTGCTGACGGATTCCCTAAATTCATAAATGAATTAGTTTATTTGCAGCTTATTCGCCCCTTGGTTGCCATCGCCAATGCGATAATCAAACTCTTACCTTAGCCCACACTAAAAAAATGGCTGTTATTTACCCTACAGTCTAACGGCTTGATAAACGCTTATTCAAGCCTATAAGCTTACCAGCGTTTAAAAGTTAGTGTCGGCTCTTAAGCCCCCGTATTTGTTTTTACTGAGCTACCAACAACCTAGTCATTTATTGCTGCACTGCGCGCTCTTAATTTATTACAAGCGGGATAAATCTGCCAGCTAGTGTATATACTTAGCTGTAGTCATTTTTTAGAGTAATAAAATGCTTAAAGTCGCTTTTGTTGTATTACTGCTTAGCAGCTGTGACGTATTTGCTTGCTTTAAAACGCTTAAAGTAGGCACAAATGAAAACAACTGGCCACCTTATTTAATTAAGCAGGGTAATACCTTTGTAGGCGCAGAGGTGGATACGGTTAACGCTGTTTTTAAAAATTCGCCTTTTTGTATTGAGTGGGTTTATTTTCCGAGCTTATCGCGGGTTCAGCAAGAGCTAAAAACTGGCCATATTGATATTACCTTTGCGGCAAGTTATACAAAAGCGCGCGCCGAGTACTCCTATTTTACTGATGTTTATCGCGATGAAATTATGCTGCTTTATAAGCATAAAAACGCTAAAAATGTGGTTGATTTGGTCACTCTTTTTGAAAATGGCGCCACGGTTGCGATTAACCGTGGCAGCTTTTTTGGCGCTGAGTTTGAAAAAATAAGAAAACACTACCCCAACCAGATAGTACTTACTAGCGAAGCGTATACCCGCTTTGGCATGCTTAACAAAAAGCGCGTTGATTACGTGATTGACGACTCTGTTGTTGCAAAATATTTTGCTAAACGCTACAACACAATTTTACCGGTAAAAACAGCGCCAGCTATTAATGTTAATGGCGTACATTTTATGATGAGTAAAAAAACGATAACGCTTGACGAAGTCGCGGTAATTAATCGCCTGATTAAAAATAACAAGGCTGCAATTAAACGCATTTATAGCCTCGATTAAATTGCGGCTTACCCTTACTGTTTATTTATAACCCAACATTCAAACGTTAAGTCCTTTCGCGCGAGCAAGCTCTAAGCTTACAAGTTTCACAAAGAGAATAAGCAATAGAAAACCTCATACCCACCGCTCGTGAACTTTTACTCTTCCACCTTTAATCTAAATTAGCTTGCTAATTCGGCCATCGCTTTTTGGCTAAACAAGTGCATAGTTACATAATGTTGGTTTTTAATAATCGTCTTCACAATTTCCTGATCTATATTCAAATAATCATGCACAAGCGCATTTCGTAAACCGATTATTTTACGCCATGAAAGCAACTCATTATCAGTTAAAGCACCGAGTTGAGTTAGTTCGCTAAATGTTTGGTAGGCGTTACTGCTTGTCGTATTTTTATACTTTTTAAGCCAATGTTTAGATAAGCTAATACATACTTCTGTCATTAACTGTAGCAAACGCTCTGCGGCACGATAGTCTCTATTATTAAGTTGATCTACTTGGCTTAATTCGTCGAGCTCTTGCATATATTCATCAATATGTCGTGTTACTTCTCTTATATAAAGCGCTATTCCTGTATCAGTCATGGTTACTCGCTATCATCTCAAATTCAAACTGGCTATAAATACGCTGCTGCTCTCTCATCGCTCTAAGGCTATTTTTACCTAAAATTGCCTCCCCGTATTCCACGATATTGAATGCAAGGTAACTGGGGATTAAGTTTATATCAACGATTGAAATAAGCTGTTCGTTTAAACTAAGTTCATTACTGATTTCTAATTCGAGCTCTTTTGGCCTTAGTCGTTTATCAAAAGAGCTAAGGTCAAAATTTTTAAAAGCGATCGCCAGATCAATATCACTATGAGGTTGCGCTGTACCTTTGGCGTGAGAGCCATACAGCCACACCACTTCAATGTCGCTATTTTTCTGCAAGTAATTAACTATTTGTTGAAAAACATTATTGCTCAAAACAAAAAACCATTAGTAAAAACTAAGATAATCATAACTTATCTATTTTATACTGAACACTAAAACCGATAATGCATGCTTATTTGTGGAAGTTGATTTTAAATGATGTATTCACTAAAGAAGCGCTAGATAAAAGACGCTAGGTTGTTTACGCAGACCCGTTACCCAAAGCCCCTGCTTTTTTCATCTCGTTTACCATCATTTATTTCTCTTTGTGCAATTTGCTCTCAAGTGAACTTTCTACAAAGAGAGCGAAGAGGCGCTGCGCTGAAAGAGGAAATAAAAAAGCCAAATATTATTCTGTAGCAGCGATTTTATATCGCGTCAGGCCTAGGTCATTAAACACAAAAACGCGGGGTAAACCCGCTGCTACCAGTTTATGTTTTAATTTATTTATTCACCACAGAGGAAGAAGAGGC
>NZ_PNCN01000138.1:0-4464 GCF_005886135.1 Pseudoalteromonas sp. S4741
CTTAATCGCTTTGTCGTTGTTCTCATCTTTTGCTTTAGCCAGCTCCTTTTGGGCAGATTGCAGTACCGTGGTGGCTTCTTTGTAGCGCAACTTAAATCGCTCTACAGGCGCTTTCATAATATTAGTGAGCTTGTCTTGCTTGGCATGTTTACTGTTATAAGCGGTTACAAAGGTTTCTACTTCAAACCATTGGTAAATACCCACCTCAGCTAGCTTCTCCATTATGTCGTAAACAATATTAGGGTCAGATACGTCTGAAAGCTCAGCAGTTTGAAAGTAAACTTTAAACTCTTCTAAAATTTCTTCAGGGTCGTTTACAAAATCCAGCACAAAGGTTTTATCTTTACCTTTGCAAGTACGGTTTAGCCTAGAGAGCGTTTGAATACATTCAACACCCTTTAATGGCTTATCAACATACATAGCCACTAATTTAGGTTGGTCAAACCCTGTTTGAAACTTATTCGCTACTAACATTACTTGGTAGTCGTTACTGTCAAAGGCTTTGCGCATATCGCGATTACGCAAATTAGGGTTCATCGCTTTTTCAGTAAAGGCATGATCAGGAATATCTGGGTCGTTCACTTCACCAGAAAACGCCACCATTGCATTGACGTTTTCATAGCCTTTATCCATTACATACTTTTCAAAGGCAAGCTTGTAACGTACAGCTTCTAAACGGCTACTCGTCACCACCATTGCTTTGGCTTCTCCGCCTAACAAATGTTTAATTTTGGCGTTAAAGTGCTCAACAATCGTTTCAACTTTTTGTGCAATATTATAGGGGTGTAGCCTTACCCATTTAGCCATTTTAGACGCTGCTTTTTTGCTATCTACTTCTTGATCAGACTGCGGGTTATCATGAGCTAATTGATACGCCACGCGATAACTGGTGTAGTTTTGCAGCACATCTAAAATAAAGCCTTCTTCAATGGCTTGGCGCATTGAATACACATGAAAAGGTAATGGCTTGTTAGTATCGCTTAGCGGTGCGTCTAAATCTTCAGGGCGGCCAAATAGCTCTAAGGTTTTCGCTTTTGGTGTTGCTGTAAAGGCAAAATAACTAATATTATTAGAGCCTTTACGGGCCTCTAGCGATAAACGCAGCAACTCTTCGCTGTCTAGCTCGTCATCGCCTTCAAGTTGTTCCGCCATAAGTACTTCACGTAACTTACGTGCGGTTGTTCCCGTTTGGCTAGAGTGCGCTTCATCGGCTATTACCGCAAAACTTCGCCCAGCTAGGGTAGAATCTTTTCGTATTGCCTCTAAAACATGGGGAAAGGTTTGAATGGTTACAATAATAATTGAGGTACTGGCTTTTAGCTCACCGGCTAACTGGCTCGATTTACTGCCTTGTGCCTCTTCGCGGTTAACGCGCGCTATCATCCCTTCGTTATGATCAAACTGATAAATAGTATCTTGTAGTTGGCTATCTAAAACGGTTCTGTCGGTAATCACTATTACTGAATCAAATACTTTGTCGCCAGCTTGTTTTTGTAATTCTGGGTGCTCAGTTAAGTAATGTTTAGAGGCCAGCTGGTGCGATAGCCACGCAATTGAGTTCGACTTACCCGAGCCCGCACTGTGTTGAATAAGGTACTTTTTACCCGTCCCCTCAAAATCAACTGTATTTATAAGCTTAGAAACCACAGCCCATTGATGATAACGCGGGAATATCATGGTTTCTTTTACTTTTATTGAGCCATCAAGTTGTTCTTCGTCTTTTACTTCTAAGTGAATATAGCGGCTTAAAATAAGTAACAAGTTATCTTTTTGAAATATCTCGTTCCAAAGGTACGAGGTCGCATAGCTGCCATCAGCCGGAATATCATTTCCCGCAGCGCCTTCGGCTGTACCTTGGTCAAACGGTAAAAAGAAGGTTTTATTCCCCGCTAAACGGGTAGTCATTGCCACGTTATATTGGCTTACTGCAAAGTGGACTAACGCACCGCGTTTAAAGGTTAATAATGGCTCAGCCTTTTTAGTGATTGGGTCTTTTGGCTGGCGGTCTTTCATGTACTGCACTTTGGCATTATTGAGCGACTGCTTAAATTCAGACTTTAACTCGCAAGTTGCAACCGGTAACCCATTTACAAATAAAGTTAAATCTAATCGGCCATCATAACCATTCGGTGAGTATTTTAGCTCAGGTACCACGCGTAAAATATTTTTGTTATAGCGTTTACTCGCATCAGGGTTTAAATCGTGATCAGGCTTAAAGCTACATAAACTAAATTTAGCGCCGCGGTCTTTAATCGCATTACGTAACACCCAAAGCGTACCTTTGTTTTTTAAGTTACGTTCTAGGCTTTTAAGTAAAGCATCAGCGGTTGCATTAGGGCTACGGTCAGTCTCTGGGTAATGTTTTTGCAGCTTATCCCATTGCTCAGGCTGAGCGCCTTTTACAAAAGCAATTACATCCTCTGGGTAAAGGGCTAATTCTTTATTATATTTATTCGACTCACCCAATAACCAGCCCTGTGCAAGCATTTGGTCGAGGATGTCATTTTGAAATTGCAACTCTCTTACTGTTTTTGCTTGGCTCATTTACTCATCCTTTTGATTTAATCGTTGCTTTGCCTTGGCAATAGAGTGCTGTAATTTTTTTTCGAGCAGTTCAACATCCATCAAATGCGTTAGGTATTCTGCAACATGGATATCGCTGCCTTCCATTTCAAGTAACTCAATTTGTTCTTGTTTTTTACTGGAGCACAAAATGATCCCAAGTGGTGTGTTTTCACCCTCTTCGGTTTCATATTTTTTTAGCCAGTTAAGATAAAGCTCCATCTGGCTTTTGTGGCTGTGTTTAAATTTTTCAAGCTTTAAATCGATTGCCACCAAACGCTTTAACTTACGGTTGTAAAATAGCAAGTCGATATAAAAATCATCGTTGTCAATTTGGATACGCTTTTGACGCGCCACAAAACTAAAACCGGCCCCCAGCTCTAATAAAAACTGCTCAATGTCTCTTAGAATGGCATCTTCTAAATCTTTCTCTAAGTAGCGGTCATTTAGCTCTAAAAAATCGAGAATATAGGGATCTTTAAGCAGCAGTTCTTGATTATATTGGCCGGAATTTCGCAGCTCAGAGAGTTCAGCCACAATGGTATCGTCTGGCTTTTTAGAAATAGCGGTGCGCTCAAACAGCAAGGCACCAATACGCTCATCCAAGGTGCGGGTTGACCAGCGTTCCTGAATGGCCATTGTGGTGTAAAAGTCTCGCTTTATGGGTTCATCAATAGCAATTAACTGGCGAATATGGGTCCAGCTCAATTGTGTACGCAGTGCGTGCACAATCTCTATATCCCAAAAAACCTCTGCAAACTTAACCATTTGCGCAAGGTTGCGTTTGCTCCAGCCTTTACCAAATTGCACCGTTAGCTCATTAGAAAGCGTGGCAATTACTCGTTTGCCGTAATCGGCACGCTCACCGCCCAGCACAGCTTGATTAATGCGATTACCCACTTGCCAATACAACAAAGTAATTTCACTGTTCACTGCGACCGCAGCGCGCTGCTTGGCACTGTGGATCAGTACGCTCAGCTCTTGGCTTAAGGGAGCTAGGCTTGTTAAGTTACTCATCCTTAAACTCCTTGTGGTTGCCCCTGTTCTGAAACAAAGTCACGCACGTCAATCTTGCCTGTCACTGCCGCTGAGATAAGGGCGGTTTTACGTTCTTTCATCAGCTCAATCGCTGAGTTTGCTCTCTCAGTTAAAGCATCAAATTGCTCGAGTTTTCTATCAATTTCGTTGAGTAAAGGAGTAATCTCGCTTTCATTGGGCAATACTATTGATAAGTTACCTAAATCTTCCATTGAAAGATTTGGCTGTGCAGCTTGGACTGCTCCCATCCAAATAATACGTTGAGCATATTCAGTTGAAAGCCAAAGGGCAATTAGCTTTGAATAGATTTCTTTTTTCGGACGAATGAAACTTACCGCTTGATTCGTATTTGCTGGTAATAGTTCTCTGGTTAAAATTGATGCTTTGCCTGTAGTCGCTCCCGCAATGATTACCAATACATCATTTTCTTGCAATCTACTTCTTCTTAGTTGAGCATCTACCTCTTCAGAAATGTAAAAGATTGGAGATGAATTGACTAAAAGTGATTTGCCAATGTTCTCACCTTTCAAAAATCTTATGCCTTCATCAATAAAGTCGCCTCCAATTGTGCTTGGAGTAGTACCTTTTGATATTAAATTAGCTAAGTTTTTTACTCGACATACTTCCCAATGCTCTGGCACTTCACCTAACCATTCTTCGCCTGAATCGCGCATTGGCGCATCTGGGTTTAGCCCTTTAGTCACTGCGTGAGAAATCACCGCTTGGCGCTTTTCTTTTAACAGCTCAATCAGCTTTTCTTGCTTGGTGATTAAGGTGTCGATTTTAGCGGTTTCGTGATCGAGGAAGCTGGCTATTTTTTGTTGTTCAACCTTAGGTGGCATAGCTAAAAATAAACTAGAGAAC
>NZ_PNCN01000139.1:0-3162 GCF_005886135.1 Pseudoalteromonas sp. S4741
GGCTACAATAATAATTGAGGGACTGGCTTTTAGCTCACCGGCTAACTGGCTCGATTTACTGCCTTGTGCCTCTTCGCGGTTAACGCGCGCTATCATCCCTTCATTATGATCAAACTGATAAATGGTATCTTGCAGTTGGCTGTCTAAAACGGTTCTGTCGGTAATAACTATTACTGAGTCAAATACTTTGTCGCCCGCTTGTTTTTGTAATTCAGGGTGCTCAGTTAAGTAATGTTTTGAGGCCAGCTGATGCGATAGCCACGCAATTGAGTTCGACTTACCCGAGCCCGCACTGTGCTGAATAAGGTACTTTTTACCCGTACCCTCAAAATCAACTGTATTTATAAGCTTAGAAACCACCGCCCATTGGTGATAACGCGGGAATATCATGGTTTCTTTTACTTTTATTGAGCCATCAAGTTGCTCTTCGTCTTTTACTTCTAAGTGAATATAGCGGCTTAAAATAAGTAACAGATTATCTTTTTGAAATATCTCATTCCAAAGGTACGAAGTAGCATAGCTGCCATCAGTCGGACTATCATTTCCCGCAGCGCCTTCAGCGGTACCTTGGTCAAACGGTAAAAAGAAGGTTTTATTACCCGCTAAACGGGTCGTCATAGCCACATTATATTGGCTTACTGCAAAGTGAACTAACGCACCGCGTTTAAAGGTCAATAATGGCTCAGCCTTTTTAGTGGTTGGGTCTTTTGGCTGGCGGTCTTTCATGTACTGCACTTTGGCATTATTAAGCGACTGCTTAAATTCAGACTTTAACTCACAGGTTGCAACAGGTAACCCGTTTACAAATAAAGTTAAATCTAACCGGCCGTCATACCCATTAGGCGAGTATTTAAGCTCAGGCACCACGCGTAAAATATTTTTGTTATAGCGTTTACTCGCATCAGGGTTTAAATCGTGATCTGGCTTAAAACTACATAAACTAAATTTAGCACCACGGTCTTTAATTACATTACGTAACACCCAAAGCGTGCCTTTGTTTTTTAAGTTACGTTCTAGGTTTTTAAGTAAAGCATCTGCGGTTGCTGTAGGGCTACGGTCAGTTTCAGGGTAATGTTTTGCTAGCTTATCCCATTGCTCAGGCTGAGAGCCTTTTACAAAAGCAATTACATCCTCTGGGTAAAGGGCTAATTCTTTATTATATTTGTTCGACTCACCTAGCAACCAACCTTGTGCAAGCATTTGGTCAATAATGTCGTTTTGAAATTGCAACTCTTTTACTGTTTTTGCTTGGCTCATTTACTCATCCTTTTTATTTAATCGTTGCTTTGCCTTGGCAATAGAGTGCTGTAATTTTTGTTCGAGTAGTTCAACATCCATCAAATGCGTTAGGTATTCTGCAACATGAATATCGCTGCCTTCCATTTCAAGTAACTCAATTTGTTCTTGTTTTTTACTGGAGCACAAAATGATCCCAAGTGGTGGGTTTTCACCCTCTTCGGTTTCATATTTTTTTAGCCAGTTGAGGTATAGCTCCATCTGGCTTTTGTGGCTGTGTTTAAACTTTTCGAGCTTTAAATCAATTGCCACCAAACGCTTTAACTTACGGTTGTAAAATAGCAAGTCGATATAAAAATCATCGTTGTCAATTTGGATACGCTTTTGACGGGCAACAAAGCTAAAGCCAGCGCCCAGTTCAAGTAAGAACTGTTCGATGTCTCTCAATATGGCATCTTCAAGATCTTTTTCTAGATAGCGATCGTTCAGCTCTAAGAAGTCGAGCACATAAGGATCTTTAAGCAGCAGTTCTTGATTATATTGGCCTGAATTTCGCAGCTCAGAAAGTTCGGCCACAATGGTATCGTCTGGCTTTTTAGAAATAGCCGTGCGCTCAAACAACAAGGCGCCAATACGTTCATCTAAGGTGCGGGTTGACCAGCGTTCCTGAATGGCCATTGTGGTGTAAAAGTCTCGCTTTATGGGTTCATCAATAGCAATTAACTGGCGAATATGGGTCCAGCTCAATTGTGTACGCAGTGCGTGCACAATCTCTATATCCCAAAAAACCTCTGCAAACTTAACCATTTGCGCAAGGTTGCGTTTGCTCCAGCCTTTGCCAAATTGCACCGTTAGCTCATTAGAAAGCGTGGCAATCACTCGTTTGCCATAATCGGCTCGCTCACCACCCAGCACCGCTTGATTAATGCGATTACCCACCTGCCAATACAACAAAGTAATTTCACTGTTCACTGCGACCGCAGCGCGTTGCTTGGCACTGTGGATCAGTGCGGCCAGCTCTTGGCTTAAAGGAGTTAGGTTCGTTAGCTTACTCAACCTTGAATTCCTTGTGGTTGCCCTTGTTCTGAAACAAAATCACGCACATCAATCTTACCTGTTACCGCTGCTGAGATAAGGGCTGTTTTGCGTTCTTTTAGCAAATCAATTTGTTCTACAGCTTTTGCCTCAATAAGTTCGAATTTTTCGAGAGCTATGTTCAGATCGTTTACGATCTCTACTTGTTCCGAAATAGGAGGTTGGGCAACTTTAATAGACTTAGTTTTTTCTTGGTTCATTATGCCAATAGTTGAAGCATTGGATGATTGCTTCATTTGTTCATGCTGGGCTAGCAAAGAATAAGTAATGAACTCTGCTGTTGCTTTTTCGTTTGGAGTTATCATGTTTATTTGTTGATTGCATGAAAACTTATTCTTGCAAAGTGCTACTTTACCCAACGTAGCACCAATACCAATAACTAATACCGAGTTTTCCTTATACAACTTAGCATCACCTGAAGTGACAGCTTCATAACTTATGTGTTTCGATGATTGAATCAGATCAATTTGGTCTGAAAAATCACCCGGAGCAAACCACTTAATTGCATCTTTGTCATCTACAAAAGAAGACTGATTTTTGGGCGTTCCTCCAGTACCAACAAAAGATGATAGATACTTTATTGAGGAGGTTACCCAATGCTCTGGCACTTCGCCCAACCATTCCACGCCTGAGTCGCGCATTGGTGCATTGGGGTTAAGCCCTTTAGTAACTGCGTGAGAAATGACCGCTTGGCGTTTTTCTTTTAACAGCTCAATTAGCTTTTCTTGCTTAGCTATTAAAGTGTCGATTTTAGCGGTTTCGTGATCGAGGAAGTTGGCGATTTTTTGTTGTTCAACCTTAGGTGGCATGGCTAAAAATAAACTAGAGAAC
>NZ_PNCN01000014.1:0-38176 GCF_005886135.1 Pseudoalteromonas sp. S4741
GTTTTATTTTTATGGGGCTACTCTTAAGACCAATCTGAAGGTAAGTGCGGCGAAGGTAAATGTGGTGGCGATGCTAAGGCCAAAAAAGAAGGCAAATGTGGCGAAGGTAAATGTGGTGGTAGCCACTAAACTTTTCTTTTTCCGATAAGTGAGAGGGCCATTAGGCCCTTTTTATTTAATATGAGGTTTTATTATGGCTCAAAATCAAACGCCTAACTTTGGCATGGTCGGTTTAGGCTTGCGAAGAGAAATGCTAGATGAGCTTGAGCATGCCATACCAAAACAAATTGAGTTTATGGAAGTGGCCCCTGAAAACTGGTTAAAGTTAGGTGGGCGCTTTGAAAAGCAGTTTAAACAGTTAACCAATACTAATCACTTTGTTTGCCATGGTTTGTCACTTTCCATTGGCTCGCCTGAGCCACTAGACCTTGAATTTGTAAAGTCGTTAAAACCGTTTTTTGATACTCATAATATTAAAGTATACAGCGAGCATTTAAGTTATTGTTCAGGAAAAGGACACATGTATGACTTAATGCCAATTCCTTTTACTGAAGAAGCGATCAAACATGTCGTTTCTCGGGTTAAACAGGTGCAAGATATTTTAGAACGCCCGCTAGCGCTGGAAAATGTGTCTTATTATGGCGCGCCTGGACAACAGTTAACTGAGCTTGAATTTACAAACGCTATTTTAGAACAGGCTGATTGCCAGTTACTACTAGATGTAAATAATATTTATGTTAATTCAGTTAATCATGGCTACGATGCACATGCCTTTTTAGCTGCATTGCCAACTAACCGAATTGCTTATGCCCATGTTGCAGGGCATTACAACGAAGCCGAGGACTTGATTATAGATACTCATGGCGCCGATGTTATTGATCCCGTATGGCAGTTGCTCGATAGCGCTTATGAAACACATGGTGTATTTCCGACGCTGTTAGAGCGGGACTTTAATATTCCACCTATTAACGTGTTAACCAAAGAGCTGGATATAATTCATCAATTACAAGCAAAGCACCTGCGGCTGTTATCCACTGAGCAAAGTGCTTAAACAGTCCTATGCAGCTAGTAATAACAACAGCATGGTTTTAAAAGAGTATTAACAATGAGTTTTATCGATATTCAAAATGAGTTTATGGCTCATATTCGCCAGCCCAACACGAACCCTTGCCCAGCAGATGTTGAAGACAGACGTATGGCTATTTATCGGGAGCTTTTTTTTAATAATATTAATGGGTTTGTTTCATCAGCATTTCCAGTTTTAAAAACACTCTATAGTGAGCAACAGTGGCTATTACTGGTTCGTCAATTTTTTAGTGAACATGATTGCCAGTCTCCTTACTTTTTAGATATTGCTGAAGAGTTTATAACGTATTTAATGACAAGTTATGTGCCCAAAGAGTGCGACTCTGTGTTTATGCTAGCGCTGGCGCATTATGAATGGATTGAGCTTGATGTATCGGTAACTCAGGCTGACTTGAATGAGAGCGAACTGGTAACGAATCAATTAACCCAAAGCCCTTTATATTTATCTAAAACGGCACGTAACTTAAGCTATGAATTCCCCGTACAACATATTAGCGAAGCGTTTCAACCGCAACAGCCCTCTGAGCAGCCACATTATTTTGTGGTGTACAGAGATAAAGACGATGAAGTACAATTTTTAGCAACTAATGCGATGACCGCTATGCTGTTGTCTATTATTGACAATAACGCAGGAAGCACATTTGCGCATGTTTGCCAGCAAGTCAGTGAAAATGCACCTCAATTTAGCCTTGAGCAAATAACTCAAGGCGCATTAAGTACCTTAACGGCTATGGCACAGCGTCAAATTATAGTGACAAAAAATCAAGATTAAGCTCTTTATAGATTATTTCACATCGTCTATTATAACGCCTTTATTTGTTGTGCTTAATAAAAGGTTGTACCGATGTCAGATGATAAAGAGTTTAAAGACCCGTTTAATGCGGCTTACTTTTTTGCATTTTTAGCCGTGTTTGCTGGAATAGGGTGTTTAAATGCTATTTTAGGTTGGATCACCAGCTTGACGTAATTTTTGCTTTATTTCATAAGGCTGTTGTTTTCATCAGCCTTATATTTTTTTATCTTGTTTACCCTTCCTGAATTTTTATAACTACCGCAAACTCGCAATTTACGCTCACTTAAGGTTATAATCACCTGCTTTGTAATATGAACCATTGAGCAGTTAAAATTATGACTCAAGTAACACCAGCAATTATCAAAAACAGCATTACTACAATTGCTGATTACCCTAAAGCGGGCATTATGTTTCGCGATGTAACAACCCTAATGGCAAACCCTGAAGCGTTTAAAGCAACCATAGATGCATTTATTAACGCCTATAAAGATCAAGGTTTTACTAAAATTATTGGCACAGAATCGCGTGGCTTTATTTTTGGTGCACCGCTATCTTATGCCTTGGGAATTCCTTTTATCCCTGTTCGCAAACCTGGTAAATTACCGCGCGAAGTTATTCGCCAAGATTACCAACTCGAATATGGTGAAGATACATTAGAGCTTCATACTGATGCAATTGTAGCCGGTGACAAAGTTTTGCTAGTTGATGACTTGTTGGCGACCGGTGGTACAATTGAAGCAACAGCCAAGTTGGTTGCAAAATTAGGCGGCAACGCCACAGATGCAGCATTCGTTGTATCGTTACCTGAACTAGGTGGGGAGCAGCGTGTTGAAAAAATGGGTATTAAAATCCTAAAATTGGTTGAATTCGAAGGCGAATAATCGATGAGTTATCAGGTTCTAGCGAGAAAATGGCGTCCTCAAACCTTTCATGAATTGGTTGGGCAGTCTCATGTTAAACAAGCGCTGGTTAATGCGCTGAATCAAAATAGACTGCATCACGCTTATTTATTCACTGGAACCCGTGGTGTTGGTAAAACTACCATTGCGCGTATTTTTGCTAAAAGCTTAAATTGTGATGAGGGCATTTCTGCCACACCATGTGGTCAATGTAGTAGCTGTGTTGATATAGAAGCAGGGCGCTACATTGATTTACTCGAAATAGATGCGGCCTCACGCACAAAAGTTGAAGATACTCGCGAAATACTCGATAACGTTCAATATGCGCCAACCCGCGGACGCTATAAAGTGTACTTAATTGATGAAGTACACATGTTGTCAAAGCACAGCTTTAATGCCTTATTAAAAACGCTCGAAGAGCCACCTGAGCATGTAAAGTTTTTACTGGCGACCACCGATCCACAAAAATTACCGGTAACTATTTTATCGCGCTGCTTACAGTTTAATTTAAATGCCTTGTCGCAAGCTGAAATTAAGCAACAGCTTGAGCATGTTCTTACGCAAGAGCAGCTCAATTTTGATAATAATGCCCTAAGCATTATTGCTAAAGCAGCCGATGGCAGTATGCGAGATGCGCTGAGCCTAACCGATCAGGCTATTGCTCAAACAAATGGCGATATTAATAATCAAGCTGTTCAAGCCATGCTTGGTTTAATGGATACCCATTATAGTCAGAGTTTACTCGCTGCATTACTCGCGCAGGATGGCGCAGCCTTAATGGCTGAAGTTGCCCAAGTCGCGAGCAGAAATCCTAATTATATTGCACTACTTGATGACTTAATTGCACTTACGCATATTATTCAATTAAGCCAATTAGTGCCTGAAGCGGCAGCACTTGATAGCAATAATGCTGACTACATTAAGCATGTTGCAGCGCACACTCATGCTCAGCAAATTCAAGTGTATTATCAGTTATTACTGAATGGCAAAAAAGATTTACAGTGGGCGCCTGAGCCACGCTTAGGGTTTGAGATGATTATGCTACGATTGTTAGCATTTCAACCTGAGCACTCACAAACAACGCATTCAGCGCCTAGCTCGCAACCCGCGCCAGAGCAAAATGCCGCAGGGCGTACCAATGCATTGCGTGATATTTTAAATAAAAATAAACCAGCGCAGAGCAATAGCACTGAAAGTCAGCCATCAATACATAATGCACAGCCAATAGAGGCTGCTGAGCCTGAGGTTTCGCGCTCTGATAATAGCCCGACTCACATTGAGCAAGAGTCAACACAAAGTCAGCCAAACGTGTCTGATACAACGCCAATGAGCGATGAACAAGCGCAGCGTCAAAGCGAAGATGATGTCTACATGCAGCACAGCGATGTAGAACAAACCATTGCAGCGCAATACGATGATGTAATGAGTAGCGCGGTTGATCAAGGATTTAATCCTGAGCTATCAAACGTACCTAGTAGCACTGAGCATTCAGCGCCAACAATGGCCGAGCAAGAAGCACGTGCACAGTCTGCAATAGCGCGTATTTTACGTGACAGAAATATTTCCGGTGCGGGTAAACTGTCAAGCGCAGCAACCGATAAACCTGTTGTGCCAAAATCGACCCCTGCTAGGCCCGTCGATAAACCTATTAGAAATACACCTCAAACTGTAGCGCAGGAGCCGCCTCCATGGGATAGTGAGACGGGTGATGAGTTACCAAAAAAGCCAGCGCTCCCCATGTCAGGGAGCAAGCCACAGGTAAGCACTAAACCTGCAAATAAAGTTGACTTTAAAGCGAAGCACCAAACAATTACCGAAAATCTTGCACCTGAGCTATTAGAGCAAATTAATCCGCAAAAACCGGCTCCTGCTGTTGAACAAGCACCAAGTATTCCGGTACCGGATGATTTTCAAAGCCCCATCAGTGAAATTAGATTTGCCCATCAACAAGATGAATGGGCTTATTTAATTAAGCGAATGGGGCTTGGCGGGCGTATGCGCCAGTTTGCCTTGCATTCAATTTTTACCAAGCAAGATAATCATTTTCATATTGAAGTGGATGAATCGCAAAAGCATTTAGATACGCCTATGCTGCGCCAAAAGTTAAATGTGGCGTTATCTGCTATTTATGGGCATAACGTTGAGCTAAATATCGACTTTGCCAGTGGGGTGATTGACTCGCCTTATCTGATTCAACAAAAAATTGATGCAGGTCGTCACCAGCAAGCGATTGATGTGATCACAAGCGATGAAAATATAGTACAATTTCAACAGCTATTTAGCGCTGAAATTGACGAAAACAGTATTCAGGCATTGTAATTAACTATCAGTGCCCTTATTTATATTTCAGTTAATGTATTAAAAGAAAGAGAGACGATTATGTTTAAAGGTGGAATGGGTAACATGATGAAGCAAGCGCAGCAAATGCAAGAGCGCATGCAAAAAGCCCAAGAAGAAATCGCAACAATGGAAGTCGTTGGTGAAGCTGGTGCAGGTTTAGTTAAAGTAACCATGCTTGGTAACCACAACGTGCGCCGTGTTGAGCTTGATGAGAGCTTAATGGAAGACGACAAAGACATGATTGAAGATTTATTAGCTGCAGCATGTAACGACGCTGTGCGCCGTGTTGCCGATGAAACGCAAGAGCGCATGGGCAAAGTAACAGGCGGTATGCAATTACCACCTGGTATGAAAATGCCGTTCTAAGCAACTATGCAACTTTCAGATAGTTTAACATCGCTTATTGAAGCACTGCGTTGTCAGCCCGGCATTGGTCCGAAGTCTGCTCAGCGTATTGCGTTTCATTTGTTAGAGCGCGACCGCAAAGGCGGTGCTCAACTTGGTAATGCCCTGACTAAAGCAATGAATGCTGTAGGTCATTGCCAATCGTGCCGCACATTTACCGAGCAAGCGCATTGTGATATTTGCTTAAGCACTAAACGCCAAGACAGTGGTATTTTATGTGTTGTTGAATCGCCAACGGATGTACTGGCCATTGAGCAAACAGGTCAATACAAAGGGCTTTACTTTGTATTAATGGGGCATTTATCACCGATTGATGGCATAGGGCCTAAAGAAATTGGCCTTGATGTACTTGAGCAAAAGCTCGCGCAAGGCGGTATTAATGAAGTCATTTTAGCCACAAATCCTTCGGTTGAAGGCGAAACAACGGCGCATTATATTGCTCAGCTTTGCCACAAAAACAATGTGGGTGCATCGCGTATTGCTCATGGTATTCCTGTTGGTGGTGAGCTTGATTTAGTCGATGGAATGACGCTTATGCATGCATTTAGTGGTCGGCGCTTAGTCAGCCATGAATAGTTTATTTTAAGCTTAACTATTTGAACTTATTTTAAAAGCCTACATACATTTTGTAGGCTTTTTTATTGCCTTTGATGCAATATAAATAACAACTTAAGGATGGTATGGCTGCAATAACTCAAAGTGCTAATGTGATTGTTGATGACTTTATCGCACCTGTTTGCCATGAACACACAGAAATCATTTATTAAGATGATGATATTTTGTTGATCAATAAACCTAGCGGTTTGTTAAGTTTATAGGGTAAAAACCCTCTTAACTGGGATTCGGTTCACTATAGGCTTGTTAATGGTCAACAAGGCGTTACCGCAGCGTTTCCTAAAGCCATATTACCCCACCGTTTAGATTTGGGTACCTCCGGAGTGATGGTGGTAGCACTTAACGCGCAAGCAGCTAAAGCACTGAATCTGCAATTTCAATACCGAAGTGTTAAAAAACAATACCGCGCAATGCTCTCAGGGTTGGTTGCTGTGTCTCAAGGAGTGATTACTGCGCCTATAGTAAAAGATAAAATGCTATTTCCGAAAGTGAAAATTTGCCACCACAGCGGCAAACCCGCGCAAACTGAATTTAAAGTGGTTAAACGTTTTCACAAAGAGTAAAAAACCTTAGTCGAATTTACTCCTATAACTGGACGCACTCATCAACTTAGAATACATAGCCTAACGTTTGGCTACCCTATACTAGGGTGTGATTTATATACAAATGATTGCAGTGAGCAGAGAACTCAACGGTTATTATTACATGCCAGCGACTTATTTTTTGTGCATCCACGCACTGATAAGCTAATGCACGGGCATGCCGCAACGCCTTTTTAGTTGATTAAGCCTTTTAAAGTGTCTTTGAATGGGGTTTTTTTATATTTTTTTACTTGAAGTTCTCACACCTCCCCCCATATTAAGTGCATAACGCAGACACTTTGCAAATTGGAGATACATAAATGACTGCAGCACAAAAAGAAACATTAGGCTTTCAAACAGAAGTAAAACAATTATTAAACTTAATGATTCATTCGCTTTATTCTAATAAAGAAATATTTTTACGTGAGCTTGTATCAAATGCATCTGATGCAGCCGATAAATTACGCTTTTTAGCGTTATCAAACGGCGACTTATATCAAGGTGATGCTGATTTACGTGTACGTATTAGTGCTGATAAAGAAGCTAATACGGTAACCATTTCTGATAATGGTATTGGTATGACACGTGATGAAGTGATCAGCTCTTTAGGTACAATTGCAAAGTCGGGTACCGCAGAATTTTTCAAAAACTTAACGGGCGACCAAAGCAAAGATTCACAACTTATTGGTCAATTTGGTGTGGGCTTTTACTCAGCGTTTATTGTGGCTGATGAAGTGACAGTGCGTACCCGTAAAGCAGGGGAGACAACAGCTGTAGAGTGGCAATCAAAAGGTGAAGGTGAATACACGCTGCAAGAAATTGAAAAACAAGGCCGTGGTACAGACATTATTCTACACCTACGTGAAGAAGAAAAAGAGTACGCAGACGAATGGCGCCTTCGTAGTATCGTGACTAAATACTCTGATCATATTTCTACACCAGTACAAATGTACAAAGCAGAAGTACCAGAGTCTGAAGGCGAAAACGGTGAGAAAATTCCAGCAGTTCCTGGTGAGTGGGAAAGCATTAACCGTGCTACGGCATTGTGGACGCGTGATAAGTCTGAAATCTCTGAAGATGAATACAAAGAATTTTACAAACATGTAAGCCATGACTGGGAAGATCCACTTAGTTGGGGGCATAACAAAGTTGAAGGTAAAACTGAATACACCAGTTTGTTATACATTCCGAAAAAAGCGCCGTTTGATTTATGGAACCGTGAGCGCCAAAGTGGCTTAAAATTATACGTGCAACGTGTATTTATTATGGATGATGCTGAGCAGTTTATGCCAAGCTACCTGCGTTTCGTTAAAGGTTTATTAGATTCAAATGATTTACCACTGAACGTATCGCGTGAAATACTTCAAGATAACAAAGTGACCCAAGCTATCCGTAAGGGGTGTACGTCGCGTATTATTAAAATGCTTGAGCGTATGGCGAAAAACAAAGCCGATGATTACCAAACGTTTTGGAATGAATTTGGTCAAGTAATGAAAGAAGGCCCAGCAGAAGATGCGGCTAACAAAGAGAGCATTGCTAAGCTGCTACGTTTTGCTTCAACGCATACCGATTCAGACACTCAAGATGTATCGCTTGAACAATACATTGAGCGTATGAAAGACAGCCAAGATAAAATTTACTATGTTGTTGCTGACTCATTTATTGCAGCTAAAAACTCACCGCATTTAGAAATTTTCCGCAAAAAAGGCATTGAAGTTTTACTACTAAGTGACCGTGTTGATGAGTGGATGATGAGCCACTTAACTGAATTTGCAGACAAGCAATTTCAATCAATTACTCGCGGTGATTTAGATTTAGGTGACTTAGACGACGAAGAAACGAAAAAAGCACAAGAAGAGTCTGAAAAAGAAGTTGCAGGCCTTATTGAGCGTATTAAAACCGCATTAGGTGATGATGTTAAAGAAGTACGCTTTACACATCGTTTAACCGATTCGCCAGCCTGTGTGGTGAGCGACGACAACGACATGAGCTCGCAAATGCAAAAGCTGATGGAGTCAGTAGGTCAAGCAGTGCCAGAAGCTAAACCTGTGTTTGAGCTAAACCCTGAACACCAGATTGTTAAGCATTTAAATGATGAGCAAGACGAAGATAAATTTGCGCAGTGGTCACATGTATTGCTAGATCAAGCATTACTAGCTGAGCGCGGTACGCTTAAAGATCCAACTGGATTTGTCACTCGCTTAAATAAACTTATGCTTGATTTGAGCAAATAAGTATTAAAAATCAATGATTGAGTAAAAAGGGAACGTTTGTTCCCTTTTTTATGCGCTGGAGCATAGAGTTTATTGATTTGTAAAGGTTAAATTTTCTGCATAGGCGCTGCCCGAAAGGGTCTGTCTGCCTACATGGGGGGTGGCAAATGGCGTGAGCAGGACGCAGAAGCTTTGCTCGATTTTTACACAGTCTACTAGGTTGCAAAGCTTGTGCCGCTATTAAAGTGCCCCTGGCTTGCACAAATATTAATCCGCAAAGGCCAACAGACTCTAGACAATTAGTATAAGTTACTTGAGTATCTGCGGCGCTTGTGGAAGAATTCAGACTTTAAAATAAACTCTCATATTAGGGGACAATGATATGCGCATTATTCTTTTGGGCGCGCCGGGTGCAGGTAAAGGTACTCAAGCTCAGTTTTTAATGGATAGATACGGTATTCCACAAATTTCTACCGGTGATATGCTACGAGCTGCAATTAAAGAGGCCACACCACTTGGCCTTGAAGCAAAAAAAGTAATGGACGCAGGTCAGTTAATTTCTGATGACATCATCATTGGCCTTGTTAAAGAGCGCATTGCAAAACCTGATTGTGAGAAAGGCTTTTTACTTGATGGCTTCCCACGTACCATTCCACAAGCTGATGCAATGAAAGACAATGGCGTTGTCGTTGATCATGTTATTGAGTTTGATGTTGCTGATGAAGTAATTGTTGAGCGTATGGGTGGCCGTCGTGTTCATCCTGGTTCTGGTCGTGTTTATCATGTTGTTTACAATCCACCAAAAGAGGAAGGTAAAGACAACGAAACAGGCGAAGAGCTTATTATTCGTGAGGATGACACAGAAGAGACAGTTCGTAAACGCTTAGGCATTTACCATGAGCAAACAATGCCACTGGTTGACTACTATCAAGCAGAAGCGCAAGCAGGTAATACGCAGTACCATAAATTAGACGGTACTCAAGCGGTTGAAGCTGTAAGCAAGCAACTAGCTGAGCTTTTAGGTTAATTTTTATCTAAAATTAAAAGCATAATTAAAAAAACCGCTTTATAGCGGTTTTTTATTATCTGAAATTTGACCTTTAAAGCGTTTTAAGCTTTTCAATAACGCTATCGTATTCAGGCTCGGTTGATAAGCTACTAACTAATTGTTTATATATAACTTTATGGCTTTTATCGAGAATAAAAACAGCGCGAGTAAGTAACCCCATATCTTTAATTATTAACCCATACTTTTGGCCAAAATCACGCCATACAGAATCAGAAAGTGTCGTAACTTTATCGATATTTTCTGCTTTGCAAAAACGTTTTTGTGCAAAAGGTAGGTCGGCACTAATCGTCAACATGGCTACGCTAGGAAACTGTTGCGCTACTTTTTCATTAAAATGTTTTGTTTGCAGGCTACAAATACCAGTATCTAAGCTTGGTACTACGCTGATCAATATAGCCTGTCCTTGGTAATTTTCTAATGTAATGGCAGTAAAGCTGTCGTCGACCACTTTAAAATTTGGCGCATCAGCACCGACTTTAAGGCCTTGGCCTAGTAACGTAACAGGTTTACCTTGCGCTGTTACTTTTCCTGCATCTAAGGTGTTTTCAGGTAACTCTGATGCAAAACTAGTGCAACAAAACAGGCTTAATGCAAAGGCTAATGAACGACGCATGGATTTTTTCCTTTTAAGAATTAACGTAATAGTGGTGAGTGTATTATACAGTGATGGAGTTACCAAGCAGAATAATTGACGCGTTTATTTTTCCCTAAAATTGTAAATAAGCAATACTTTGATTAATATGTATATATAATAAATAGGTAATGATTAATAATATCGGTGCCTTTATTTTTTGCGGTGTCAGCGTACAACAAGTTTTAAAATAGAGAGATAATATGTCAACATCGGTTTTAATTTGTGATGATTCAAAATTAGCTAGACGTCAATTAGCTCGCTCTTTACCCGATGATTGGGATATTAAAGTTGAATTTGCATGTGACGGTGTAGACTGCATAAAACAAATAACTAAAGCCCTGCCTGAAATTCTTTTCCTTGATTTAAATATGCCAGAAATGGACGGTTATGGCGTGCTTGCTGCAATGAAAGAGCAAGGACTCGACGTTCTCACTGTTGTGGTATCAGGCGATATTCAACCGAGTGCGCATCAACGTGTGCTTGAGCTTGGCGCCATAGATTTTATTCAAAAACCGTGTTCCCCCGAAAAGCTTGCTGCCATTATTGAACATCATGGTATTAGAGATAGAGCACTGCGTGAACGCATGTCTCACTCGTTAGGTGAACAAGTTGACCCTGATGTTCGTGATATATATCAAGAGCTGACTAATGTTGCCATGGGTCAGGCGGGAGATTTACTGGCAAGACTGCTTAATGTATTTGTTAAGTTACCCATTCCTAATGTTAATGTTTTAGAAGTCAGTGAGCTCAACATGGCGTTAAGCTATGTTGATACCAATGACACTACATCGGGTATTTGCCAAGGCTTTATAGGCGGCGGGGTATCTGGCGAGGCATTATTACTTTTAAATGACTCTAGTTTTAAAGAAATAGCCTCACTGATGAATTACGAAGGTGAACTAAACGACAAGGTTGAGTTAGAGTTGCTAATGGATGTAAGTAACATTTTAATTGGCGCTATTTTAACCGGCTTGTCAAAACAGCTCGACATGACCTTTAGCCAAGGGCATCCAATAGTTTTGGGGCAGCATCGGGACGTTTCTGAACTTGTTCAGTCGAATAAGTCGCGCTGGCAACGGACTCTAGCCATAGAAATAAGTTACGGTATTGAAAATCATGATATTAGTTGTGATTTAATGTTGCTCTTTACTGAAGATTCACTGAAAACTTTGAAATACAAAGTTGCTCATCTACTAGAAGATTAAATATTTATGCCAGCTGATTTAGATGTGAATGAAATCCATTGGTTAATGGATATGTTTAATACGGTTGATGTCGGTCTTGTTATACTCGATCGAGAATACAAAGTGCATGTATGGAATGGTTTTATGGAAAATCATTCTGGTTTGTTACCGAGCGCTGTGAAAGACAAAGACTTATTTGATTTATTTCCGGCCATTGATGAAAAATGGTTTAGAAGTAAATCTGAGTCAGTGTTTGTATTAAAGAATCGTTCATTTACTATTTGGGAGCAACAGCCTTATATTTTTCGTTTTAAAAACTACCGACCAATTACCGGTAAAGCGGACTATATGTATCAAAATGCCACGTTTATCCCACTTACCAATGTGCGAGGCGAAGTCGAGCATATTTGTATTATTATTTACGATGTGACAGATATTGCGGTTAACAAAAAAGAACTAGAAGAGTTAAATAAAAAACTAGAACAAGTAAGCCAAACAGATAGTTTAACCCAGCTTGCCAATAGAGGGCACTGGGAGCATTTATTGCACCAAGAATTTTTACGAACGAAGCGAAACAAAGGTTGTTGCTCGTTATTAATTTTTGATATTGACCACTTTAAAAAGGTAAATGATGATTTTGGACACAGTGCTGGAGATGTAGCACTTCGTCATGTAGCGAGTTTACTGAAAACTGCATTGCGTGAAACAGACATTGCTGGGCGATACGGCGGTGAAGAGTTTGTTGTTACTTTATTAGATACCGATAAACAAGGGGCTATTGTATTTGCTGAACGCTTACGCCAGCTAATTGAAACCTCTCCGGCGAAATACAATGAGCACACGCTGCATTTGGCCATTAGTGTGGGTGTTGCGTGTTTTGATGATCAATTTAAAGATCACGAACGTTGGATTGAAGCTGCCGATAAAGCGCTTTACCATTCAAAAGAAACAGGTCGAAATAAAGTGTCGGTATACGCTGATATAAAAAATGATGCTTAGGCATCATTTTTTAATTGGGGGGTAAAATAAGCAAGTCAGTTTTAAGTAAGCGCATTATTTTTTCTGCAGTATTACCAATGAGTTTTGCTTTAATTCCTACATTCCCAACAGATCCTATAATCACTAAATCAGCATTGAGCTTGGCTGCTAAGCTTGGGATCACCTGCTCAGGTAAACCCGCTTTAATATAAAGTTTGTCGCGTAAGTTATTATCAATAATGAGTTGTTGCTGTGATTGAGGTAATTTCTCAAAGGCATTGACTAGTTGCTCTTCTGAAAATACTAAGCCTAAATCTCTTAATATTGGAGAAATATACACTGTGTAGCCGGCATAAAATTCACAGTCTGTTCGCTGTGCGTATGCTAGGCCATATTTAATAATTGACTGATTAAGTTTATGTTTTGCGGTTTTTTCGCTAGCTAAATCAAGTGCGGCGAGTATGTTGGTATGCTTGCGCCATTTGTTATCTGCCGCTAAATACAAAGCGATGGGTGTAAAGCGGATAAGTTGCCAATCAAGCTCACTAAATTGGCTATCGCTGTCGATATGGCGTGTTTTTATCACCATTTCGTAATCATCAGTATTAATATCTTCGTTAAGCCACTGCTCGGGGGCTTCATGCCATGCGGTTTGAAAGGTATAACTGCAACCCTCCAGTTCAGCGCTAATCAGTGGCTCCAATTGTGCCCTTAATGATGAAAGGCATTTATCTTGGAGTGAAAGCAATTGTTCTGGCGACAGAGAAAATAAAATATTGCTGGTTTCTTCAAAGCTAAATGCAACAATATCAATATGTTTATTGCCTTGCAGCGCTTTTTGTTTAGCGTGCTGCAATGACGTTTTTGCAAATTCAACCGAATCAATCAGTACAAGAAGCTTTTTTTTGTCCATTATTTTTACTCTGTTGTATGGCGTGAATCATCAATTGGACATTGACCAATGGTTGAAATCTCACCCGAATTTGACTCCTGTTCCAGTTTTACCTTAAAGCCCCATAGTCTGTAAAGGTGTTTTAATACTTCCCCATGGGAGTTAGCCAGTGGAATAGCATTATGGGGTACATATCGTAGAGTTAAAGAGCGGTCGCCGCGTAAGTCAACATCGTAAACTTGTATGTTAGGCTCATGATTACTAAGGTTATATTGTGCAGAAAGTGCTTCTCTAACCGATTTGTAGCCATTATCGTCGTGAATAGCGCCTATTTCTAAATGTGGGTTACTAGCATGGTCGACTATGGTGAATAATTTAAAGTCCCGAATCAGCTTAGGGGATAAAAATTGGCTAATAAAACTCTCATCCTTGAAATTTTGCATTGCAA
Organism: Pseudoalteromonas sp. S4741; assembly: GCF_005886135.1. Lineage (NCBI taxonomy): Bacteria > Pseudomonadati > Pseudomonadota > Gammaproteobacteria > Alteromonadales > Pseudoalteromonadaceae > Pseudoalteromonas > Pseudoalteromonas sp. S4741. The sequence goes on from NZ_PNCN01000014.1 coordinate 14,138, forward strand.
AGTGGAGTGTCTCGAGCCAGTCACTGCCCGCATGCTCAGGAAACCAGCGTTTATCTTCTTCTGTTGGGTTTTCACAAATACGACGTATATCAACCATCATATTAAAGCCCAGTGCATAGGGGTTAATACCCGAGTAATAATCGCTATTGTATGGAGGTTGGTACACAACATTAGTATGGCTTTGTAAAAACTCCAACATAAATGAGTCGGTTAGTTTTCCCTCATCATATAAATGGTTCAAAATAGTATAGTGCCAAAAAGTGGCCCAACCTTCATTCATTACTTGGGTTTGTTTTTGCGGATAAAAGTATTGTGATATTTTTCGCACTATCCTGACGATTTCTCGCTGCCATGACTCGAGTAAAGGGGCATTTTTTTCAATAAAGTACAGAATATTTTCCTGTGGCTCTTGCGGGAAGTGGCGTTCGTGTTTTTTTGACTCTTGCTGTTGAGAAGGAATGGTACGCCATAATTCGTTAACTTGTGATTGCAAATACTCAGCCCGTTCTTGCTGACGCTTTTGTTCTTCAAATAACGAAATTCGTTGTGGACGTTTGTACCTATCAACACCGTAACTCATTAATGCATGACATGAGTCGAGTATGTTTTCTACTTCGGAAATACCGTACTTTTCTTCACAGCGGCTAATATAGTTTTTAGCAAACAATAAATAATCAATAATTGAGCCTGCATCAGTCCAAGTTTTAAATAAATAATTACCTTTGAAAAATGAGTTATGCCCGTAGCAAGCATGTGCCATAACCAGTGCCTGCATCGGAAGGGTGTTTTCTTCCATTAGGTAAGCAATACAGGGGTTGGAATTAATCACAATTTCATACGCAAGTCCCATTTGGCCGCGTTTATAATTTTGCTCCGTTTGAATAAATTTTTTACCATATGACCAGTGAGTGTAGCCAATGGGGATGCCTACACTTGAGTAGGCATCCATCATTTGTTCTGCCGTGATCACTTCAATTTGGTTAGGGTAGGTGTCTAACTTGTAGTGCTCAGCCACACGGGCTATTTCGTCTTGGTATTGTTGCAATAGTTCAAAGGTCCAATCGGGCCCATCACTTATTCGATTATCGTTCATAATGCTACCTCGCTTTGGCTATGCAGCCCCTTGCTGTTGACGACCTTTTTTAAATAGCTCCCTAAATATAGGGTAAATATCTTCAACACCTTGGATATGTTGGATGGCAAAATTACTGTTCGTTTGGCTAATGCTTCGATACTCGCGCCATAAACTTTGATGGGCACGTGTGGTAATTTCTATATAGGCAAAATAGCGAACAGCTTTAAGTATTTTATTACGTAAAATGTGTCCACATTGGGGCGTGTCATCGGCCCAATTATCGCCATCAGAAGCTTGTGCTGCGTATATATTCCATTCATCAGCATTATAGCGCTCAGCTATTATTTCATTCATCAGTTTTAGTGCACTTGAAACAATGGTACCGCCTGTTTCTTGTGAATAAAAAAACTCCTGCTCATCAACTTCTTTGGCTTGGGTATGATGGCGAATATACACAACGTCGATGTCTTTGTAGCTGCGAGTTAAAAACTGATAAAGCAAAATGTAAAAGCGCTTTGCCATGTCTTTTGTTGCTTGATCCATCGAACCTGACACATCCATAATACAAAACATCACCGCTTTACTAGTTGGGTGTGGTTGCTTGTCGTAGTTACGAAAACGTAAGTCGTAATTATCGATAAAGGGCACGGTTTTTATTTGCTGTTTGAGTGTGTCGATTTCTTTTTGTAATAAGGCCACAGCGGCTTTATCACAGTGTGGTTGTTCAAGCAGCAGTGCTAGTTGCCCCTCAAGCTCGCTAAGGCGGCGTTTTTTACCTGCGGTCATTGCAATACGACGAGCTAGAGAGCCTTGTAATGAGCGCACTACATCAATATTGCTGGGCATACCATCACTGCAAAACCCAGCGCGATGGGTTTTCATTTGCACTAGCTTATCAAGCTGATTTTCTTGCAAATTAGGGAGTTCTAAATCCTCAAATAACAAATCAAGGTATTCATCTTTAGAGATAGAAAAAACAAATTCATCTTGGCCTTCGCCAGAGTCACTTGCTTCACCTTCGCCTGCGCCACCGCCTTTGCCTCCTTTAGGGCGTTCTATTTTGTCGCCAGTAGAGAACTGATCGTTCCCAGGGTGTATTTCCTCTCTATTACCGCCTCTACCTTGATGAAAAGTAGGTTCGCTAATATCACGCTGCGGAATAGAGATGCTCTCTCCAGAGCTTGAATCAGTGACACTGCGTTTATTGATCGCATTAGACACCGCTTCTTTGATCTGCTTTTTATAACGCCTAATAAAACGCTGGCGGTTAACTGTGCTTTTGTTTTTGCCATTTAAACGCCTGTCGATAAAATGCGCCATAATGACCTCCTAAAAACTGCAATTATGAAGGTTATTGCGATTTTCTAACCCGTAAATACCACTCAGATAGCAAGCGCACTTGTTTTTGCGTGTAGCCTTTTTCAACCATACGATTAACAAAGTCCTCATGCTTTTGCTGATCTTCAGCTGATGTTTTTGCATTAAATGAAATAACAGGGAGTAAGTCTTCCGTGTTTGAGAACATTTTTTTCTCAATAACCGTGCGTAGTTTTTCATAACTCGTCCACAGCGGATTTTTGCCATTGTTATGAGCGCGAGCACGCAGCACAAAGTTAACAATTTCATTTCTAAAATCTTTAGGGTTTGAAATACCTGCAGGCTTTTCTATTTTTTCAAGCTCAGCGTTGAGTGCATCACGGTCAAATAATTGCCCTGTGTCAGGGTCGCGGTATTCTTGATCTTGAATCCAAAAATCAGCATAAATAACGTAGCGGTCAAAAATATTTTGGCCATATTCTGAATATGACTCTAAGTACGCGGTTTGTAGCTCTTTACCTATAAACTCAACATATTGTGGAATTAAATAGCCTTTTAAAAAGCTTAAATAACGTTCTTCAACCTCGGCACTAAATTGTTCACGCTCAATTTGCTGCTCAAGCACATAAAACAAATGCACAGGGTTGGCGGCCACTTCGGTGGTGTCAAAGTTGAATACTCGCGATAAAATCTTAAACGCAAAACGGGTTGAAAGGCCGGTCATGCCCTCATCAACACCAGCGTAATCACGATACTCTTGATACGACTTCGCTTTTGGGTCGGTGTCTTTAAGGGTTTCACCATCGTAAACTCGCATTTTAGAGTAAATGCTTGAGTTTTCCGGCTCTTTTAAGCGCGAAAGAGTGGTAAATTGGGCTAAAATTTTAAGTGTACCTGGCGCACAGGGGGCGTTGTAAAGCTCACTGTGTTCAATCAGCTTATCGTAAATTTTAATTTCTTCGGTCACTCGTAAGCAATAAGGGACCTTAACAATATAAACACGGTCTAAAAAGGCTTCGTTGTTTTTATTGTTTTTAAAGGTTTGCCATTCTGATTCATTAGAGTGGGCTAGTATCATGCCGTTAAATGGCAGGGCGCTTATGCCTTCTGTGCCGTTATAGTTACCTTCTTGTGTGGCTGTTAGCAGTGGGTGTAACACTTTTATGGGGGCTTTAAACATTTCCACAAATTCCATTAAGCCTTGGTTGGCTAAACATAATGCGCCTGAATAGGCATAAGCATCAGGATCATTTTGTGCAAAGTGTTCAAGTTGGCGAATATCGACCTTACCGACAAGAGCAGAAATATCTTGATTGTTTTCATCTCCGGGCTCTGTTTTAGCAATCGCAACTTGATTTAAAATTGATGGGAAGCGTTTAACCACTCTAAATTGACTAATATCACCATTAAATTCTTGTAAACGTTTTGCGGCCCATGGCGACATTACCGTTTTGAGGTAACGAGACTTAATTCCATATTCTTTTTCGAGTAGGCTGGCATCTTCAACGGGATCAAATAATGACAGCGGATGGTCATTAACCGGGGAGCCCTTAATTGCATAAATAGGCACTTGTTGCATTAAATACTTTAGCTTTTCAGCAATCGATGACTTACCGCCACCCACCGGACCAAGCAAGTAAAGCACTTGTTTACACTCTTCTAATCCTTGCGCGGCGTGTTTTAGATAAGAAACAATTTGCTCAATGGCGTCTTCCATACCATAAAAATCGGCAAATGCAGGGTAACGTGCAACAACACGGTTCGAAAATAAGCGACTTAAACGAGTATCGGTAGCGGTATCTACCATTTTAGGCTCGCCAATGGCCATCAGTAATCTTTCAGGAGCACTGGCATAAGCAGACTTATCGGTTTTACAAATTTCTAGAAACTCAGCAACACTGTACTCTTCTTCTTGTGTTGATTCATAACGTGCTTGGTAGTGATCAAAAATAGTCATAATGACCTCCGAAACCTACTTGGAAAATGTATTCACCATTTAAAGTCTAGTCACGAATTTAAATTTTTGTGCAATAAAATTAAAAATTTATATGAAAAATGATCATGATGCACTTTTAGAAAATAACCTACGTATAACCTTAATCAAATAAAGTAGCGGACATAAAAAAAAGACGCCTAAGCGTCTTTTAAAGATTAGTTTAAAACTAATTATGCGAAGTTAGCGTTCGCGAATTCCCAGTTAACGAGTGACCAGAAACCTTTAAGGTAATCTGGACGCACGTTACGGTAATCAATGTAGTATGCGTGTTCCCATAAATCCACGGTTAGGATTGGTGTAACACCTGCATCTGTTAATGGTGTTGCAGCGTTAGATGTATTAACGATGTCTAGTGAACCATCTGCTAGTTTAACTAACCACGTCCAGCTTGAACCAAAGTTATTTACTGCTTTGTCGTTTAACGCGTCTTTAAATGCGTCAAATGAGCCCCATTTAGCGTTAATTGCATCAGCAATTGCACCTGTTGGAGCGCCACCGCCATTTGGAGATAGGCTGTTCCAGTAGAAAGTGTGGTTCCAGATTTGAGCAGCGTTGTTAAATACACCGCCTTCTGAAGAACATACGATCTCTTCAAGTGATTTACCTTCAAACTCAGTGCCTGGGATCAAACCGTTAAGTTTAGTCACATAAGTGTTGTGGTGTTTACCATGGTGAAACTCTAACGTTTCTTGTGAAATATGTGGCTCAAGTGCATCAATTGCATACGGTAGTGACGGTAGTTCAAATGCCATTTTTTATCTCCATCTTCTTTTGGTTGATAGTCTATTTAGTAATACGTAATGCCTGCGCAAACAGGGCACTTATCTATACCAAACAGGAATATAGTGTTACTATAATTGTTGAGTATTTTACTCAAGTTTTAGCAAACAGCAATGCTCTTGCTAAAGCTATTTAAGATTGAGGCTTTAATTGCCTATGTTAATCTATATATCTGAGGCCACAGTGAAACTTTTTCAAGGCCTAATGTGTTCGCTATCGTCATTTTGAGGTTGTAAATGGAAACCATCGATAAAATTAAACAGCAAATTGCTGAAAACCCAATCATCTTATACATGAAAGGATCACCAAAACTGCCTAATTGTGGTTTTTCTTCACAAGCATCACAAGCATTAATGTCGTGCGGTGAACCGTTTGCATATGTGGATATTTTACTTAATCCAGACATTCGTGCAGAGCTTCCTGCTTACGCTAACTGGCCTACCTTCCCGCAACTTTGGGTTGAAGGCGAGTTAATTGGTGGCTGTGACATTATCATTGAAATGTTTCAACGTGGTGAATTACAACCACTGATCACTGAAACAGCTGCAAAGCATAAACCTGCAGACGCTGAATAAGCGTTTAAGTAAAAAAAAGCTGCAATTTGCAGCTTTTTTTATGTCTATAAAGTATTTACTCATAGTTGCTTATACGATGACAGTACCGAATGAGTAGGCAGCTTTTCGCGGTTTTTACTTAGCTCACTAGGTCATAAACTTCAGAACGCGATTGTATCATTTCTAAATTGGATGAGTTTTCAGCCTTAAAGCTAAACAACTCTCAAGGTAAACTTACAAAAACACTGATCCCGCCGACGTCCCGATTGTGTAGGTTAATTTGCCCATGGTGGGCTTCAACAATTTCTCGACACAGTGCCAAACCTAATCTACTTCCTGCCACTTTGGTAGAACAAAAAGGGATAAGCGCACTGGCCATAACTGTTTCACTCATGCCTTTTCCTTTGTCGCTCACATTAACATGAGTGCCGAGACTATCTTGTGTTACTTTTAAACTAATATGCTCTGCTAGCGACTCTGATTCATGTGCATTTTTCAACAGGTTAATGAGCAATTGTTCTATTTGGGTTTGATCGGCTTGTGTAGTGATGTCTTTTTGAAGGTCGAAATTAAATTGCCATTGGCTTTGTAATTGATCGAGTAATGAATGCCAGTCAACCGTCGTTATTATAGGTGGTGGAAGTTTAGCAAAACCAACCATAGCCTTGAACGAACTCGTTTTTTAAGGTTTTGTGCACCTTGGTACAAGGTGAAATCAGCAAGTTGACCGTCTACAACTTGAATGTTTCGAGGGGCACGCCGAGCAAGTTCTGCATCATGGGTGACCATGACAATGGTTGCGCCATCACGATTTATTTGTTCAAGCAGCTCCATTATTTGACGAGCCATAAGGCTGTCGAGATTACCAGTTGGTTCATCGGCTAATAAAAATCGTAGCTCGCCCTCAAGACGAGCTAAAACAGTATTGCTGCTTTAATTCGTTTGTGAACTCGGGGCTCTCAACCATGGCTATTACATCATTCAGTTTTACTGAGTCACCAGCATTTACCTTCAATGAAACAAAGCCTCGTTCAGGGCTGTAAACTTTTGGTGCTCTGGCGGCCACAATTTTACCGCTGGCTGCAGCATCGCGTATTAGCGATTGGCGCATCTCTGTGGCTATTTGTAGGCTTACTCTATAAACCGAGATAGTACCTTCTTGATCAGTATTTAATAATGCATATACACATAGAGCAACTAAGCCCGCAATAAATATAAACAGCCATATGTTTTTTTTAAAATTTATAGGTCGTGAGATTTGCGTGTCTTGCCCGCTAGTGCCTTTAATCATTATTTGTTCTCTTTGCTTAGTGTTTTTCAAACACAGTAATTATTAGCGAGGCAATAAACAGAATAATTGGTGAAATTAAAAATAAGCCAATAGTAAACATTCGAATGCCCTCAAAATTTATGTAGTTATGCGATATTCGAATAGCGCTCCATTTTTTTATCTTGTTGAATTTAATTACTTTTTATTTTTAAACTTTCTTTTTATATGTCCGCGGACATAAAAAGTGTCCGCTGCGGGGTGAGATTACCTCAACGTAAAGCAAAGAAAGTTGATAATTAATGCATAGCATAAGACTAACGTGCAAATTCATTGAATAAACTATGTGCTAATAAAAGTCGATGTAATTAAATGTCATGTTTAGATGTATTACGAATAAAGCAAAAATGATGGAATGATATTCGGTGAATAGTTATTCACATTGAGGCTCATTTACGTTTACGTAAACTGCTTATTGTGAGGAGGCTTTATTTACAAGTTCTTAAAAATAACACCGGTGTCATTAAAGTTTTCGATCCAATATCTACTCAAATGTTAATATTTAGCATTGTTTTATGATTTTTAATGAAGTTGAAATATATTCAATATAATGAATATATATTCAGAAAGATATTGACTCAGGTTAGGAATAACGCTAATTTTGATCGTCTGTTAGCAAATCGTCGAGCCGTTCATCCACGTTAACAGTGCAGCAAGGGGAGGGGTCCATGTTATATGACTCAAAACTAGAAAAAGATAATTGTGGCTTTGGCTTAATAGCCCAAGTTAATAACAAAGCGAGTCACCGACTCATCCGTACGGCGATCACCGGTTTAGATCGCATGCAGCACCGCGGCGGTATATCTGCTGATGGTAAAACGGGTGATGGTTGTGGCTTGTTACTTCAAAAACCAGACAGCTTCTTTCGTGCTATTGCTGCTGAAAATAATTGGCATTTAGGTAAAAATTACGCCGTTGGGATGATTTTCCTCAATGCTGATCCAGTATTAGCACAAGCAGCTAAAGATGTTTTAAGCGAAGAACTAGAAAAAGAAACGCTTAATATTTTAGGTTGGCGTGTTGTCCCTACCGATCCATCAATGTTAGGACCTATAGCCCTAAAGCAATTGCCTGGGTTTGAACAAATTTTTATTAGTGCGCCTGAAGGGTGGCGTTCTAAAGATTTAGAGCGACGTTTATATGTTGCACGTCGTCGTGCAGAAAAGCGCTTGATGGATGATGAATCATTTTATATTGCGAGCTTATCTGGGCTAGTCACCATCTATAAAGGCTTAATGATGCCTGCTGACTTGCCAAATTTTTATCTCGATCTTGCTGATATTCGCATGACCAGTGCTATTTGTGTTTTTCATCAACGCTTCTCTACAAACACACAGCCTCGCTGGCCTTTAGCGCAACCATTTCGTTATTTAGCGCACAATGGTGAAATTAATACTATTGAAGGTAACCGTCAGTGGGCCCGTGCACGCTCTTATAAATTTGCTTCGCCGCTTATTCCTGATTTACAAAGCGCAGCGCCGTTTGTTAATGAAACAGGGTCTGACTCATCTAGCCTCGATAATATGCTAGAGCTGTTTTTAGCCGGTGGTATGGATTTATTCCGTGCGATGCGTATGCTGGTACCGCCAGCATGGCAAAAAAACCGTGCTATGGATGACGACCTTCGCGCATTCTATGATTTTAATTCTATGCATATGGAACCGTGGGATGGCCCTGCAGGGATTGTTATGTCGGATGGGCGTTTTGCTGCCTGTAACTTAGACCGTAATGGCCTGCGCCCTGCGCGCTATATCATTACTCAAGATGGCTTTATTACTTTAGCCTCTGAAGTTGGGATATGGGATTACACCGCTGACGAAGTGGTCGAAAAAGGACGTGTTGGCCCGGGCGAACTCCTCGTTATTGATACTAAATTAGGCAAAATTTGGCATTCAGATGAAATTGACCAAGATTTAAAATCACGCCACCCTTATAAGTCGTGGTTAGAAGAAAACGTTAAACGATTAACGCCTTTTGAAGCACTTACCGAGCAAGATGCGGGCAATCGCTCATTTGATGATGAAACCCTTGTCAAATACCAAAAGATGTTTGGCTATACTAACGAAGAGCTAGACAGCGTCATTCGTGTCATGGGTGAAAATGGGCAAGAAGCCACTGGCTCAATGGGTGACGATACGCCGTTTGCCGTACTGAGCGAAGGGCACCGTTCACTTTATGATTATTTCCGTCAAAAGTTTGCTCAGGTTACTAATCCGCCAATTGATCCGTTACGTGAAAACCATGTAATGTCGCTTGCAACGTGTATTGGCAGTGAGCAAAACGTATTTAATGAAACAACAGGGCACGCTAAACGCCTGCAATTTGATACGCCTATTTTAATGTACGCTGATATGCAGCAGCTACTTAACGCCGATGAAGCGCACTACAGCTATTGTAAGATTGACATCACTTATACCGTAGAAGAAGGCCTTGAGAATGCGGTAAAGCGCATCTGTGATGAAGCACAAGCAAAAGCCGCATCTGGCTGCATTATGCTGGTATTAACGGATCGTAACTTTGATGACAATCAATTACCTATTCCTGCTGCTATGGCGGTGGGTGCGGTACAAAAACGCTTGGTAGATAATAACTTACGCTGTGAGTCAAATATTATTATTGAAACTGGCAGCGTTCGCGATGCGCATCAATTTGCGGTACTACTTGGATTTGGTGCAACCGCAATTTACCCGTATTTAGCGTACGAGTCACTTGTGGCTATGAGCGATACCAAGGTAATTAATAAGTCATACAGTGAAGTTACACTGGCTTATCGTCAAGCAATTAATAAAGGCTTGTACAAAATCATGTCTAAAATGGGCATTAGTACCGTGGCTTCATATCGTTGTTCAATGTTGTTTGAAGCGGTTGGTCTATCGGACGCTATTGTTGAGATGTGTTTTAAAGGCGTGGCGAGTCGCATTAAAGGGGCGTGTTTTAGCGACTTTGATGACGATCAGCAAAGCTTGCATAAACTGGCGCTTAGTAAACGTAAATTATTAAGCCATGGTGGCTTGTTTAAATACGTTCACGGCGGCGAGTACCATGCTTACAATCCTGATGTGATTCAAACGTTACAAAAAGCAGTACGTAGCGGCGAGTACAGTGATTACAGCGAATACGCAAAGCTAGTTAATCACCGTCCAGTTGCGACTCTGCGCGATATGTTGAATTTAAAGCTGCCAGAAAAGGGTATAAGCATTGATGAGGTAGAGCCTGCCACTGAGCTTTATAAACGGTTTGACTCAGCGGCCATGAGTATTGGTGCATTATCGCCAGAAGCGCATGAAGCACTCGCAATTGCCATGAATCGTTTAGGTGGCTGCTCAAATTCTGGTGAAGGTGGCGAAGATAAGCTGCGTTACGGTACAGAAAAAAATTCACGTATTAAACAAGTAGCCTCGGGTCGATTTGGTGTAACGCCCCATTATTTACGTAGCGCTGATGTTATTCAAATAAAAGTGGCACAAGGCGCTAAACCAGGGGAAGGCGGACAACTACCAGGTGAAAAAGTCACTCCCTATATTGCCAAGCTTCGTTACTCGGTACCGGGTGTGACACTTATTTCACCTCCGCCGCATCACGATATTTATTCTATCGAAGATTTAGCCCAGCTGATTTTTGACTTAAAACAAGTAAACCCGAATGCATTGATTTCTGTAAAACTGGTATCTGAACCGGGTGTTGGCACAATTGCAACCGGTGTAGCGAAAGCGTATGCCGACTTAATTACTATTTCAGGCTATGATGGTGGCACAGGTGCAAGTCCATTAACCTCGGTTAAATACGCTGGCAGCCCATGGGAGTTGGGACTTGCTGAAACACAGCAAGCCTTGGTAGAAAATGGCCTTCGCCATCGCATTCGCTTGCAAACAGATGGTGGTTTAAAAACGGGCCTTGATATCATCAAAGCGGCCATTTTAGGCGCCGAAAGTTTTGGCTTTGGCACAGGGCCTATGGTGGCATTAGGCTGTAAATACTTACGAATCTGTCACTTAAATAACTGTGCGACAGGTGTGGCAACACAAGACGAAACATTACGTCAAAAGCATTATCATGGTCTGCCAGAAATGGCGATGAACTACTTTAAGTTTATTGCTCAAGAAGCGCGCGAAATTATGGCAAGTTTAGGGGTTGCAAACCTAACCGATTTAATTGGTCGCTTAGACTTACTCGAAGCCATTGAAGGCAAAACAGCGAAGCAGCAAAAAATAGATTTATCAGCGGTTATCGCTCAGCCAAATAACCCAACGGGTGAAACTTTGTTTTGCAGTGCACCAAATAGCTCGCATTATTTAGGTGAGTTAAATGAGAGCTTACTGGGTAAGGCGCAAGAGGCAATAGATAACTCAAGTGGCATTTCATTAGTAAGTCGTATTTGTAATACCGATAGATCGGTTGGCGCTATGCTCTCTGGTTATATTGCTGATAAACACGGTAATCAAGGCATGGCCGCAGATCCGGTAGTTATTGAATTACATGGTACAGCTGGTCAGTCATTCGGTGTATGGAATGCTGGTGGCCTTGAAATGACTTTGGTTGGCGATGCTAACGATTACGTTGGTAAAGGCATGGCGGGCGGTAAGCTAGTTATTCGCCCACCACTGGGTTCGTCATTTGAAAGTCATAAAGCAACAATTATTGGTAATACCTGTTTATATGGTGCAACCGGCGGTAAATTGTTTGCAGCAGGATGTGCAGGCGAGCGTTTTGCTGTACGTAACTCAGGCGTGCAAGCCGTTGTTGAGGGCGTAGGTGATAACGGTTGTGAATACATGACCGGTGGCGTTGTGTGTGTACTTGGTAATGTGGGAGTGAACTTTGGTGCAGGTATGACTGGTGGTTTCGCTTACATTTTAGATGAACGAGGTGATTTTGAGAAACGCATTAACCCAGAGTTGGTTGAAGTGGTTACTTTAGATGATTTGAGTTCACATCAAGAGCATTTACGCGGCTTAATTGCTGAGCATTTAGAGCTAACAGGCTCATGTAGAGCAGAAACTATTTTAGCTAACTTTGAACTTTATTTACCGATGTTCAAATTAGTAAAACCTAAATCAAGTGACGTAAAAAGTTTACTCGGGCACCGCGCTCGCAGTAGCGCCGAACTACGTGTTCAGGCGCAATAAGGGGGCAGTATGAGCGAAAATGTATATCAATTTATAGACGTGCAGCGTGTAGACCCACGCAAAAAACCAATCTCGTCGCGTAAAAAATCGTTCGTAGAAATTTATGAACCCTTTTCAGAAAATCAGGTTAATTCACAAGCGGATCGTTGCCTTGATTGTGGTAACCCTTATTGTGAGTGGAAATGTCCAGTACATAACTATATTCCACAATGGTTAAAACTGATCCGTACAGGGCGCATTTTAGAGGCCGCTGAGCTATCGCACCGTACTAACAGTTTGCCAGAAGTGTGTGGACGAGTATGCCCGCAAGACCGCTTATGCGAAGGCTCATGTACATTAGATGAAGAGTTTGGTGCAGTAACAATCGGTAATATTGAAAAATACATCACCGACACCGCGTTTAAAATGGGCTGGAAACCAGACATGTCCTATGTGACATGGACTGATAAAAAAGTTGCCATTATTGGCGCAGGGCCTGCGGGCCTGGGCTGTGCAGATATCTTAGTGCGTAATGGCGTAAAGCCTGTGGTATTTGACCGTCACCCTGAAATTGGTGGGCTGTTAACCTTTGGTATTCCTTCTTTTAAATTAGAAAAAGAAGTCATGCAAAAACGTCGTGAAATATTTACCGAAATGGGTGTTGAATTCAAGCTTAATGTCGAAGTAGGTAAAGACATTAGTATGGATGAAATACTTAATGAGTATGACGCCGTATTCTTGGGCGTTGGGACTTATCAGAGTATGCGAGCGGGGCTTGAGAACGAAGATGCACCGGGAGTGCATGATGCCCTGCCATTTTTAATTGGTAACACTAACCGTGTTATGGGTTACGATGAGTCTAAACAAGCCTGCATTGATATGGCAAATCAAAAAGTAGTGGTACTAGGTGGTGGTGATACAGCAATGGACTGTGTGCGTACCTCCATTCGTCATAACGCGTTAAAAGTAACGTGTGCTTATCGTCGTGATGAAGAGAACATGCCTGGTTCAAAACGCGAAGTAAAAAATGCCAAAGAAGAGGGCGTAATTTTTACTTATAACGTTCAGCCTAAAGGGATTGTACTTGATGACAAAGGTGCTGTAGCCGGTGTTAAAATGGTAAAAACTCAGCTTGGCGAGGCCGATGAAAACGGCCGCCGTCGCGCTGAGGAAGTACCGGGTTCAGAGCATATTATTGAAGCCACACAAGTGATTATGGCATTTGGTTTTAAGCCACATAAATTGGATTGGTTAGAGCAGTACGACGTAGAAATTAACCACTGGGGTGGTATTAATGCACCCGAGCAAGGTGAATTTACACATCAAACCACTAATCCTAAAATATTTGCTGGTGGCGATATTGTTCGTGGTTCAGACTTAGTGGTCACCGCTATATTTGAGGGGCGTAACGCTGCAGAAGGCATTATGGATTATTTAAAAGTGTAAATAATGCTTTTGTTAGAATGGAGTCAAAAGCAAACCTTCGGGTTTGCTTTTTTTATTTCCTCAGTTTTACAAACAAAGGTAAATATTTATGGTTCCATAGCCGGTGTTTAAGGTCTATAAAAAGGGACCTAGGTTTTGACCTAGCTATTTACAATTATAAGATTTTACAAATAAAAAAGCCCGCAATACATAGATTGTGGGCTTTTTTTAAACGCGCTGTTAGTTAATCCATCGAGAAGTGATCTAGGTTCGGTTTCACTCTGGCTTGTCGGCGTTTCACACTTTTATAGCAAATAACGTTACAAACAAGCTGTAGGCCAATAACTAACCAACTTAGTGTTATTAAGCCACTAATAGCTGTGCTGCTAAAAACTAACATAACAGCAATAACAATATGTACAATTAATGCCACATTTAAAAAGCGATATAAGCTCTGCTTAAATTGTGTATGTTTAAACTTACTAAAAACAGCCAAAAGTATACTGACAATCAATAGCAGCCAGTTAATTGCTAAGCCAAAATAAATGACCGTCGTTTGCATTAATGTATCCTCACCGTATCAAGGTAACGCACTGTAAAGCGATTCACTTTATCCGTGCGCTTTTATAAGCTCTTTTGCATTTGCTTTAGCTGTTTTGCTAATGTTATCACCACCCAGTAATCGAGCAATCTCATTTACTCGACCATCTTTATTCAATGCCAGCATATGCGTAAATGTTTCACCGTCTGCAATTTCTTTGGCAACAAAAAACTGCTGATGAGCGCTACTGGCCACTTGCGGTAAATGGGTCACACAAATTACTTGCGTAGACTTACCTAGTTGGCGCAGTAGTTTACCAACAGCAGCAGCTGTTGGGCCAGAAATACCAACATCCACTTCATCAAATATAAGCGTAGGGGTCGTGACTTTTTGCGCAATAATAACCTGAATAGCCAAACTAATGCGTGATAGCTCACCACCCGAGGCTACTTTTGCTAAAGGTTGCAATGGTTGCCCTGGGTTTGTTGATACTAAAAATGAAACATTATCAAAGCCTAAGCTATTTGGAGCGCGATCGTTTTGTGCAGTCAATGCTATTTCAAATACGCCATTTTCCATAGATAGATTAGCCATGCTTTCGCTGATCAATCCATTTAATGTATTCGCATATTGGTGGCGACTTGCACTTAATTGTTCACTGGCGTTTTGATAATCCTCAAGGGCATGTTCAATTTCACCTTCAAGTTGCTCAAGACGTGAGCTGTTATTACTTATCGACTCGAGCTCTTGTGCAATAGTTTGATGAAATCCAACAAGCTCTTGGGGTTTTATATGGTGTTTTCTGGCTAAGTCCATTGCACCACTGAGTCTGTTTTCTACTTCAGTTAATCGCTGAGGATCCAAGTCGGCTTGTTCAGTGTAATTACGTACTTCTCGGCTTGCTTCTTCAACTTGAACAGCGGCTTCTGATAATAATGTTGCCACACTGGCTAAGCTTTCATCATACTGTGCAAGTTCAGTAAATTGTTGGGCGCTGTGCTGTAAAATGGAACACGCATTTTGTTCATCATTTTCATATAAATGCTGCAACTCGCGCTGGCAGACTTGCAATATAGTTTGGCTATTGCTGAGTTTATAATGTTCAGCTTCTATTTGCTCAAATTCATCTGCCTGCAATGCAAATTCATCAA
Organism: Pseudoalteromonas sp. S4741; assembly: GCF_005886135.1. Classification (NCBI taxonomy): domain Bacteria; kingdom Pseudomonadati; phylum Pseudomonadota; class Gammaproteobacteria; order Alteromonadales; family Pseudoalteromonadaceae; genus Pseudoalteromonas; species Pseudoalteromonas sp. S4741. The sequence goes on from NZ_PNCN01000014.1 coordinate 29,409, forward strand.
GCTCTGCGACTTGATACTCCAATAGTTGCTTTTGTGCGGCTTGTTGCTGCTGCTGTTGTTCTAGCTGTTTAAATTCTTTTTGTAAATCAGCATAACGTTTATAGCGTTGGTTAACAGCATTAACTAGATTTTGGTGCCCGGCGTAAGCATCCAGTAGCTGTAATTGATGCTCTGCTTTTAATAGATGCTGGTGTGCATGTTGACCATGAATAGAAATTAAATATTGGCCTAGCTCTTTTAGTTGTGCAGCGGTAACTGGGCTGCCATTAATGTAGCTTTTACTGCGACCATTTTTACAAACAACTCGACGAAGTAAACATTCGTTGTCGTCGTTATTAAGCATGTTCTCTTCTAAAAAAGCATGAGCGAGTGGTAAATTGCTTAAATCAAATTGTGCACTTACCTCTGCTTTATCAGTTCCTGGACGCACAGCAGACGCTTCTGCTCGCTCTCCAAGACACAATGATAATGCATCAATGGCGATTGATTTACCTGCTCCCGTTTCACCGGTGATAGCGGTCATACCCGAGTGCCATTCTGTGCTTAAATTACTTACGATTGCAAAATTTTTAATTTCTAAACCAATTAACATACTGTTCATCCATCCAGTGAATTAACTGTTAATTTATACAGTGTTTTGGTTTTTTGCAAATTAAATTTCTATATTTTAAGCAAGGCTGGACTCAATTAATGTTTTTTTTCTTCATCAATAGGGAGGTTTTCATCGTTAAGATCAATACTATCAACTGGTTGCGCTATGTCATCAGTTTTTAACTTTAAAATTAGCGTAGGAAGGACTTCTTGATAAAAGTTTTTATTATATAAAATACCTTGAGCTGGTAACTCCGCTATAAAATATTGAGTGGTATCGGAAAAAGCTTGGCTGTTATTATTTTTATAGGTTTTTATTAGTTCTTCGTTAAGTATATTAATAAGTAAATCGCATAGCGATTCTAGCTTATTTAAATTTTCATCAGTGTGTGGCTGTACCACAAAAAAATTACTGACAACGGCTTGAATTCGAGGAAGGTGTTTAGCACTAATGACTTTTGCATCAAGTAACTCGTTAAGTTTTATTTTTAAACGTGATTGAGTACTTGCAACGCGCTCGTTAAACAGCTTTTTCTTTGCTTCAATAGTCTTTTTACGATTACTTTCAATGAGTAAGTAACTGCCAAGTAAAGTAATTAACAATAATAAAGCAAGAAATACCCCATAATTCATTACTACTTTTTCCTGACGATATTTAAAATTTCTAGTCCAATATTTTGCGCTAAAGTTGCATGTTTGGCAATAAAATTAGTATAACCGGCTACCCCAGTTTAACTTCTTACGAAGCACATTATAATAAGAGTAATTTTTTGGGTGAATTAATCGTAATTTTCTATCTGCTTTGCGAATAACGACCTCATCACCGGGTAATACGGCAAGTACAACATGGCTGTCGCAACTTACCTGTAAGCTATCGGTATTTTCTAAACTAAGCTTTAAACGTACTTCGTTATCGGCATCTACCACTAAAGGGCGGCTTGATAAAGTATGCGGGAACATAGGAACCAATGACATGGCGTTGAGTTCTGGGGTTAAAATTGGGCCGCCGCCCGATAAAGAGTAGGCTGTTGACCCTGTTGGAGTGGATACAATCAAACCATCGGAACGTTGTGAAAATACAAAGTCATCGTTTATAAAGGCTTCAAACTCAATCATATGTGCTACTTTATCAGCATGGAGCACAGCTTCGTTTACGGCAGAATTAGCGCTTTTAAGTTCGTTATGTCGATACACTTCAACTTCTAATAGGAAACGTTTTTCTTCAATGTAATCGCCGCTGAGTACCTGTTCTAAACTGCCCTCAAACCCTTCTGGATTCAAATCAGTTAAAAAGCCTAAATTACCTCTATTTACACCAATTACGGCTATATCAAAGCGAGCAAGCACCCGTGCAGCACCCAGCATGTTGCCATCACCTCCAACCACAATCGCCAAGTCGGCACGCTCGCCTAAATCAACGAGCTTTACGAGTTTGTCGCTTGGTACATCGCTAAGTTGACTCCCTGTACGTTTTTCAACAATCACCTCAAAGCCTAAAGCTAATAAAAACGTATGTAATCGTTGTAAAGTAGCGGCAGCATTAGGGTGATTTTGCTTACCAATCAAGCCGATAGTATTAAAGGGAGAGTCCATAATAAATACACTGAAAGTTCTAATATTTGTAGAGTAACCTAAAACAGAAGTGTTTGAAAACATGGATTTTAGTAATACCCAGCGGATTTAATTAATTCACTGTAAAATTTAGATTTATTGTATTTTTTATACTTGAAATAATAATACCTAGCCCCGATATAACAGTCATGTATAAAGATGTAGATAACATGAAACTAAATCCACGAGATCAGCAAATATTTGCCGCTGTTATGAGTATGTACTGTAACGGCGATGGTTTACCTGTGCCGTCAACAAAAATTGCAAAACAAAAAGGTATGGCGGTATGCTCTGCCACTGTGCGTAACGCGATGGCGCGCCTTGAAAAAATAGGCTTGTTGTATTCACCACACACATCGGCTGGTCGAGTGCCAACCAATGATGGGTTTGACTATTGGTTTGATGAGTTTTTTACTTTGGGTGCTATTGCTAATTATTGGCAGCCTGAACAGGCTGAGCTAGTCGAATTGGCCCATGGCTTGAGTCAACGTTACCAAGTGTGTTGTTGTGTGGGGCTACCGCAGGTTAGGACACAGCAGGTATTTAGAGTAGAAGTGCTCGACTTTGATGCAAACAACTGGCTTATCTTACTTTTAGACAGAGCAGGGCAAAGCCATAATATTTGCATTAACAAGCCTGATGATCCTAGTGACGGCCAGCGCTACGAGTTTGCCACTTGGCTTAACACTGTATTTAGCCAGCAAACGCTCATTGAAGGGCTATACAGAATGCAGGCCATGGCAAATACGGCACCGCGTAATTGTCATGACTCTTTAACTCAATGGACGCGTGAACTAAGCCAAAAATTAGGCTCAGATAACAGTATCGTGGTGGGCGAAAACTATCTTTATAAAAAAATAGATTGTGAACAAAGTCTTAATATTGGTGTTTCATTTTTAAATTTTGTGGAAGATAAGCTTGCATTTAAAAATGGGGTCTCAATTCTCAGTGCTGAAAACTTACCTTTTAGCACCTGTGATGATCTCATTGTGATCACTGTGCCGTACTTCCAAAATCAGGAATATCAAAGTCGTTTTTGTGTTATTTGTCCGAAATCAGCGCAATTAGAGAAAATAATCCAAGAATTTAAATTATTAGAGCCATCGGGCTCTTGAATCTTTTTATTCAATCCCCATAATTACCGCAGTTGTAAAGAATTGGAGCGTATATTTTATGTCTGAGCAGACACAAAACCCAGAGCAAGAAGTAGAATTGAACGAAGAAGTGGCGCAAATGGAAGCCGACGTTGAGTCTGCAGTAGAAGCAGCAGAACAACACGCCGAGCAAGAGCAAAGCCCTGAAGCAGAAATTGCAATGCTATATGCTGAGTTAGAAGCGGCAAAACAAACTATTGCAGATCAGAAAGATAGCGTCGTTCGCGCTGCTGCTGACGTTGACAATATGCGTCGTCGTGCTGCACAAGATGTTGAGAAAGCACACAAATTTGCACTTGAAAAATTTGCTAACGAATTACTTCCTGTTATAGACAACTTAGAGCGTGCTATTGAGTTCTCTGATAAAGAAAATGAAACGCTTAAGCCTTTGTTAGAAGGTATTGATATGACAGTAAAAAGCTTTAACGATGCAGTGGCTAAATTTGGCGTTGAAATTGTAAACCCACAAGGTGAGCAGTTTAACCCAGATTTTCATCAAGCAATGTCGATTCAGCCAAGTAATGATGTGACGCCTAATACTGTGTTAGCAGTAATGCAAAAAGGTTACACATTAAACGGTCGTTTATTACGTCCTGCAATGGTTATGGTATCTAAAGCAGCTGATGCTTAACTAAGTATACAATTAAAAAATGCCTCATTATGAGGCATTTTTTTTGTCTTTAAAATAATGAACTAACTGCACTAGAATAGTGAGTACAACTGCGCTGAACATTAAACTTGAAAATGGAACTGCGCTTTGTGCATGCATTACCGCTAATATAGGGCCTACTAATGCGCCACTACCAAAACGTAAGGTGCCAATAACCGCGGTTGCAGTCCCTGTATTTTGCTCAAATTTCATCAAAATCAACGAATCTGCGTTACTTGCTATTATACCTAGGCTCATCATCAACGGAGCAATAGCCGCAACAATAAAGTAAAGTGATAAGTTTAATACGCTAAAGCTAAGTAATGCTGCGCCAGAGATAAAGCCACACATTAAGCCATAATAAAGCATTTTGCGTGAGCCAATACGTGGCACTACGCGAGTATTTAAAAAATTACCAAACATCAACGCCATTACATTAAAAGCGAATAACAGGCCAAACAATCGTTCTGATACTTTAAATAGGTCGAGGTAAATAAAAGGGACGGACGTTAAAAAGCAAAAAAAGCCAAACGACACAAGCATCGAGCTTAAAATATCGGCGCGGGCGTGCGTATTACTTAAAACCACTTTATAACTTGAGAAGAATAATGCTAATCCTTTTCGCTCATTTTTAAATATTGGAATATCGATTAAGTAACGTTGCACAAAGAGTAAAATAACAAAGCTATAGCTCGCTAAAACAATAAAAATAGTCGACCATACCGAAAAGCCTAAAATAATCGAGCCGATAGAGGGGGCAAGTAAAGGCGCTATCATCATAATCATAGACACGTAAGACATACCTTTAGCAGTATTTTTTTGATATATATGCCTAATGATCCCTGGGACGACAACCGTAGCGGCCGCGCCTGTAAATGCCTGTACAGCTCTTAACCCCCAAAAAGCATGCACTTCAGTGGTAAATGCTAACGCCAGTGAACTTAAGCCAAATAAACTGAGACCTATCCGTGCCAGTTTACGCCTGCCAATTTGATCCGCTATAGGACCAAAAAACAACATGCCCAATGCATAACCCGCTAAGTATATACTCAACGATATTTGAACATTTGGCATGCTGGTATTGAGATCATTGGCAATCACCAGCATCGCCGGTAAATACATATCAATGGCTAAAGGCGTGATCGCGACAATACTGGCTAATAAAGGCAATAAAATACGGGTATTAAAAGAAGAAGCCGAAGCACTCATTTAAAAACTCAAAACAACGAATATAGGCCCAGCATTATAACAGGGCAGTAGCCTTGGATAAACTTAGTTTGCCTGCTAACTTAATTGTTTAATCGCAAAAAGCAAAGATTTTAAAATAACACCGCGTTTGGTATTCTATACTTAGTAACAAACTTTTTTAGGGTAACACAATGAAAAAATTGGTTTTGGTAGTTCTAGCCAGCGCAGTATTAGCAGGTTGTAAAACATCACCAACTGGGCGCACGCAAATTGCGCTTTACTCAGATCAGCAAATGACTCAAATGGGCACTGCCAGTTTTGCAGAGATGAAAAAAACGCAGCCGATAAATAAAGACCCAAAAGTAAACAGTTACGTCAATTGCATTGCTGAAAAAGTCTTGGCCGTGCTTCCTACAGAATATGCATCTCAAAATTGGGAAGTGGTGGTATTTGAAGATGAATCTGCAAACGCCTTTGCATTGCCTGGCGGTTATATTGGTGTACATACGGGGCTCTTAAAAATAGCCACAAATCAAGATCAGGTTGCCACTGTTTTAGGCCATGAAGTTGGACACGTGATTGCTGAGCATTCAAATGAACGGGTCTCACAAAGTTCTATTTTACAAACGGGAATGCAGCTGGGCAATGCGGCGCTTGAAATAGGTAACGTGCAATACCGTGATGAAATTATGCAAGGCCTTGGTTTAGGTGCTCAATATGGTGTGGTTTTACCCTTTAGTCGTTCACACGAGTCAGAGGCGGATACAATTGGTTTAGATCTTATGGCGCAAGCAGGGTTTAATCCCAAAGAGTCTGTGACGCTTTGGCAAAATATGAGCCAAGCGGGCAGTGGGGCTACGCCAGAGTTCTTATCAACTCACCCAGCACCGACCAGCCGTATTAGCAATTTGCAGTCACAAATGAGTAAAGCGCTTAGTGAGCAAAAAGCAGCTAAGGCAAAAGGTAAAAACCCGCAGTGTAAGTTGTAATTTAAATAGTCATTATACAATTAAAAAAGCCTGTAGATATAAACTGACAGGCTTTTCAATTATCATGTTACTAGAACCTAGAACCTAGAACCTAGAACCTAGAAAGTCCACTCTAAGTGAACTTGTGGTACTGATTCGCTAACATCAGTACCAAATTTATTGTGCCAGTATTGCCATTCCATACCTAACAGTAAGGTATTTTCTTTCATTTCTAGCGCATGTCCCATATCCCATACAATAATAGGTTGGGCTAAAAACCAAGCACGCACATCGTTACCAAACTCATCTTTTCGTTCAGCAATGTACTCTGCATGGCCTTTTACGTTAAACTTTTGCGAGCCAATCATGAACGGGTAATCAAAGGCTACATCAAACATCCAGCTGTTAGTTTCAATGGGGGCACCGCCTTTTGCAACGCCTTCGCTATCATCAATGTATGCACTGATAAGGGTTGAAAAGAAATTAAAACCAGGCACATCCCAGCTTAATTTTACGCCTGGTAAATATTTAACTACTTTAGCATCGCCAGCAGCATTAATACCCATGGTTAGACCAACATCAACGAGCGCCCCTGACGCTACTTTTTCGTCCATTACAGCAGATAAGCTAAGGGTAGAGTAACCTTCAAAATAAAAGTCTTGATCTTGAAAGCCATCATCGTTGCTGTCGGTACTGTAATCAATAAAGAAAAAGTTATCGCCATAATCATGCCCAGAAGCATGTTCAATTGAGTACACCGTGGTATTAGATTTTTGTTCAGTAAATGGGTTTTTGTGGTTGCCGTTGTTAATATGAAGCGCCGTATTGCTCCAATTAGCAGCGGTAGCTGTTGAACTTAAGGCACACACACTTAGTGCAACGAGAGGAAGTAAGTTTTTAATTTTCATAACCATATTTTATGTGACACGCTGAATATCACATTATAGCAAACACGGTTAATTTGTTAATTATTTATTGAGATAAACAGTGCATTAGCACGCAGCTAATACACTTTTTAAACAAGCTTTAAGCTTTATTACGACGTAAGCAAATCACCGCAATCGCGGTAAAAGCTAAAATAAAGCAGTAGTAAGATGAGGTTGAAACATCCCATGGGCTAATTTTAAATGTAGCACCGAGTAATAATGCTTGCGCGCCATAAGGCAAAGACCCTTGGGTTACACAAGCAAAAATATCTAATAAACTGGCAGAGCGTTTACCACTAATTTCGCCATCATCAGCCAGTTTTTTAGCAATAGGGCCTGTCACAATAATAGACACAGTATTATTGGCAATACACATATTACTGGTGACAACTAACGCCGCGATCCCTAACTGATCAGCTACTTTACGGTGCCATTTGGCAATGACTTTAGTAATAGCTTGAATCTTTTGAGCGATGTAGTCGAGGCCGCCATTAATACGAATAAACTCAGAAAGGCCACCAATAAACATAGACAGTAAAAATATTTCCTGCATTTCACTAAAGCCTTTGTAAATATCTTTTACAAAGCTTGCACCTTCATAGCTGCCAGTAAAGCCCATTAATGCGGCAAACACAATACCGCTTAACAGCACGACAAACACATTAAAGCCCATTACCGCCAAGACTAAAATAAAGGCATACGGAAGTACTAATAAAATATCGTAGTCTTTGGTATCAACTACTTGTGCTGCAGGCGTTAAAAATAATAGCAATGCAATAGTGAGTATGGCGGCCGGAACTGCAATTTTAAGGTTTTCTTTAAACTTATCTTTCATTTCACAGCCTTGCGTACGGGTAGCAGCAATCGTGGTGTCAGAAATTATTGATAAGTTATCACCAAACATAGCACCAGATACAATGGTACCGGCCATTAAAGCAGGATCAATCCCTGTTTTAATAGATACTGCATAGGCAATTGGGCCAATAGCACCAATAGTTCCCATTGATGTGCCCATAGCAGTAGAAATAACCGCCGCTATCAAAAACAAACCAGGTAGTAGTAACGAAGGGGGAATAAGTGAAAGTCCGGCATTAACAACCGCATCCACACCGCCGGTAGCACCAGCAACCGCCGAAAAAGCACCCGCTAGTAAGTAAATAAGACACATGGTAATAATATTGTTATTACCTACGCCCTTTATAAAGGTTTCTACGCTTTGGTTGATGCTGGTTTTATTTAAAATAAAGGCTAAAACAATCGCGGGTAAAATAGCGACTGGTGCTGGGAGTTGATAAAACGCGTAATCAACCCCTTGAGATTGTAAATATATGCCTGAGCCTAAAAAAATAGCAACAAAGGTGAGTAGGGGAAGCAAAGAAAATCTTGCTTTATTTTTATCAAATGATGGCTGCATCATAATCCTCGTTAATTATTCATAGCAATCGAAGTCGATTGATATATTAAACAGCCAAAGCATCCCTCTTTTAGCTGAATTTAGTTGTTTGTTTTACTATCTAACCAGATAAGTAATCCAACAGCGCCCGCAAGCCAAAGACCAAATCGGCGCAAAAAAGAAGTTTAAATGTATAGATGGCTAAATGCAAAGGCTATCTGTTATTATTATGAGGGTCTGTTGATCTTTCAATGCCAAACAGGCGCTGCCCGAAGGGTTCTGCCTAGG
>NZ_PNCN01000140.1:0-617 GCF_005886135.1 Pseudoalteromonas sp. S4741
GCCACATTTGCCTTCTTTTTTGGCCTTAGCATCGCCACCACATTTACCTTCGCCGCACTTACCTTCTTTTTTGGCTTTAGCTTCGCCGCATTTACCTTCTTTTTTGGCTTTAGCTTCGCCGCATTTACCTTCGCCACACTTCCCTTCTTTTTTGGCCTTAGCTTCACCGCCGCATTTACCTTCGCCGCACTTGCCTTCTTTTTTCGCTTTAGCGTCGCCGCCGCATTTACCTTCGCCGCACTTGCCTTCACCAGCGTCTAACTGGTAACCAGCTACCATTTGCTGAAATTCAAATGGATTAGCTTGAACATCAGTACTGGCCATACTTGCGCTGCCAACAACCACTGCACCGAGTGTTAATGCAATTGAGTTTTTCTTTATAGTATTCATTTTTTATTACCTTCTAAACTTGTCAGATATCATTATACAAGTAGACCTGCATAAAACTAAAAACTTTCACATTATCTATTTTTTCTAAAATAACTTAGGGCGTGTTGATCTTTGTGGTATGAAAAACAAACAGCATGAAGATAAGGTATAATTGAATTCGCCAGAAAACTTTACACCGAACCTACATGCCAAGATTAATGTTAACAGACGGGACATGGATGGAGTGA
>NZ_PNCN01000141.1:0-6142 GCF_005886135.1 Pseudoalteromonas sp. S4741
CAACTGAACTACCACTCCGCATTTTCGTTGCTGTCTGAGTCTCCCCTAACAGCGGCGTGAATAATACGAACCAGCCCCTACTTCGTCAAGGGCTTTTTTGTTTTTTTACAGGTTTTTTAGTCATCTGACATCGAAAGGTTTAAAATTTCACCTGTTTTGTCATTTTTTGAGCCATTTTTTGCATCAGTTGTTTTTTGCTGATCTGATTTTTTTGCCTCGGTTGCTTTCTTTTTCTTTAAAAAAGCAAAATTCAATTTAAGTTTTATTGGTTTATTCTGCACAAAAACACGAATACATAACCAACCAATAAATAATATGACCAAATTCCCACCAATAATTAAACTAGCTATTAATCCCGTGGCCATTACTTTTGGTTTTATAACAGGCTCTGGAATATTTTCTTCCTTAATGATGCTCGCTTTTGGAATTTCTGGGATAACTTCTATCGGTCTTTCTATTTCAAATAAATAGGTTGGCAACGTAGCCATAAACTCTCTGTCATTTACTGTTGAGCCAAACACAGAAATTTCAATGTTGTAACGTCCCCATCCGTAATCTTGTAAAGCCAGTTCTCTTACTGCGGTGTTATTAGTGTCTAAGTAAAATACTTGCTCTTCATTATTGGGATAAAAAATTTTCCCTTGCATGATCACGGTTTCAGGCTTTAATAACTTTTCATCAATATTTATAGTAATACGGTGATCGTCCCCCTCATCGGTTGCTTCAACTGAGGTAAAACTAAAAGGCGGCTCATGCACAACAATAGGATCTTGAACCACCCGCCTCTCTAATACATCAGTGGTAATATAAAGCTCAGGGCGCCACTCGCCAGGTGTGAAATTTAAGGTAAACTCACCCGTAAACACACCGTCTTTTGCACTTTCATCAAATCCGTAGCCATCGTCTTTAAATTCAGTAACTTGCTGTATGCCCGCTCCAAAATTTTCAAAATTTTCATTATTAGTACTCACAAAACTCACATTGAGCGATACCGCATCTTTGAAAAGATTAGCGCGAATGGGCTCGCCATCATTTAAAATCTCACCGGTTACCTTTACAGTTTCACCCTGAAAAAGAATCTTAGGGAGTGGATCAACCTTAAGTGATAGCTCACCAATTACAACAATACGGCTCTGTGGCATTATTTGGCCAATAACTTGCCATGGCCCAGGCATAGGGTTGCGAATAACCACTAGATCGTAATTTAATTCGTCGTACCAATCTAGGCTGGTGTTTCCTACCGCATTGGTTGCAAAGTATTTAGTACCATCGGGTCTAACTAAAATAACGGCAGGCGACCCAGGACGTCTAAAAAATATTAAATTTATTTCATCAATTTTGTCATCTATACGAAAACGGTTATCCAGTAACGGTATTTCATTTTGTTTACCGCTGCCTTTTAACTCTTCAACTTGTTTAACGCTGTGTGCATCGGGAATGAAGCACGCGGCGATTAAACACAGTGAAACTACTAATAGCGTTTTCATAATAGTGCCTTATTCAGCGCGCCATAAACAATGGCCGCCCTCCTTTTGTACAATGTCTAAACGTGATTGATGTGCGCTTTGCTCTGCTTCGCTTGCTGCTATAACAACCAATGGGGCTCTATCGCTGTTTAAGCGCCTAATGCCGCCCTTTTGATCTTCACTTGAGTCATCTTTATTTTGATTTAGATTTAGCTTTACTTGTCCCCCGGTCATTGCCAGGTAAACATCGGCTAAAATCTCAGAATCCAGTAAGGCGCCGTGTAACGTCCGCTTAGTGTTATCAACATCGTAGCGACGGCAAAGCGCATCCAGGTTGTTCTTTTGTCCTGGATGCAAGTCACGCGCCATTTTAAGGGTATCAAGTACCCCACAAAAACTATGGGTGTTTTGATAACCTTGATTTAATAACGCAAATTCATTATCCATATGGCCAATATCGAACGGCGCGTTATGAATAACGAGTTCTGCGCCTTTAATATAGTCAAAAAACTCTTGGGCAATATCTCGAAAAAGCGGTTTGTCACGTAAAAATTCGTTGGTAATACCGTGAACATCGATTGCTTCTTCTTCAATGCTGCGTTGTGGATTTATGTAAACGTGAAAATTATTGCCGGTTAACCGACGATTCATTAGCTCCACACAGCCTATCTCAATAATACGATGCCCTTGTTTAGGGTCGATGCCGGTGGTTTCTGTATCTAAAACTATTTGTCTGCGTGCCATATCGAATTAAGCCTGACTCTGGTATCTTTCTATAATCACTTTATTGTACATAATATCAAGGTAAAACAGTGCAAAAAACCGTAGAGATTTACACCGATGGTTCGTGTTTAGGTAATCCAGGCCCCGGTGGTTATGGTATTTTTATGATTTATGAAGCCCATGAAAAAAAATTAAGTCAAGGTTACAAACTCACAACAAACAACCGCATGGAAATGCTAGCTGCCATTGTTGCGCTAGAATCACTTAATCGTTCATGCCCTGTTACCCTGACTACCGATAGCCAATACGTAAAACAAGGCATTGAGTCGTGGATCACCAATTGGAAAAAACGCGGTTGGCAAACCTCTGCTAAAAAGCCGGTTAAAAATGTCGACTTATGGAAACGTCTCGATAAAGCCTGCGCCGAGCACGATGTTACTTGGAAATGGGTAAAAGGTCACAGTGGCCATAAATATAATGAAATTGTTGACGACCTTGCCCGTGATGCGGCCAGCGGCAACAACTTAATTGATGATGAAGGTTACCAACCGTAACCCACAATATCGCTCTATTTTTTATTTTGCTGATAATGTTGCTTTGAGGTCTGCCTAAGCCCTACCCCTTTTATTGGCGCAAATTGTGGCCGTGCATGCCACTTAGGTTTTATTGGCGTAAGTGGCACAACACGTTTTCGTGCCACCAGCAAATATACACTGCCCATAGGTTTTAAATATTGCTTGGTAAAGCTGCGCCAAAACGCAAACCGCGACAACCGGTTACCGCGTGCCAACGATGAATAAATAAATCGCTCATCGGCCACAATTTCAAATCCGAGTAAATTAAGCCAGTCTTTAACGCGTGCAGGGGTAAAAAAGCGCCCTGTCCACGGTAGTTTTTGACCACTAAATGGCAGTAACTGCGCCAAGCCACAAAAGCTAAGCGGATTAAACCCCGTAATGGCGATATAACCGCCGGGAATAAGCGTACGATGAGCCTCACGTAATATATGATGCGGATCTGAGTGATACTCTAAACAATGGCTCATAATGCACGCATCTATACTGTGCTCATAAAAAGGCAGTTCGTCTATGTCAGCCACCACTCCGGTATAAGGGCCAGGCTCTGCAACGCATACTTGATGCTTAATGGAACTTTTGCTGGTATCTAACTCACCACTTAAATTACCCAATTTAAGCATATGATAGCCAAACATACGCGGTAGCCACGGCGACAATTTGCGTTCTATATCACAACGTAAATGATCACCATGCGGAAACTGCTGCCATGACAACGGTTTGGGTCCTTCTTGAAAACTAAAGGCTGGTTTCATTATATAAGCTCGTTATAATATTAATTAAATACCACTTTATAGAGCAACGATACATGGTGCAAGTCAAAGCAATTAAAGCCTTTTCTGATAACTACATTTGGTGCTTAACCACCGAGCATAATAACCAAGCGTGGGTGGTTGACCCTGGCCAATCAGAGCCGGTCACTGAGCATTTAGCACAGTATAATTTAACCCTAGGCGGTATTTTAATAACGCATCATCATTATGATCACACTGATGGCGTTGCCCAATTAGTAAAACAGTATCCAAACGTTGAGGTTTACGGCCCAAGTAACAGTCCATTTAAAGGAATTACACGCCCTTTAAATGAAGACCAAACGATTACCGTTTTAGGCACCTCATTTAATATTATCACCACGCCTGGCCACACACTCGATCATATTTGTTATGTTAATGATGCACTTGCCTTTACTGGCGACACATTATTTAGCGGTGGTTGTGGGCGCTTATTTGAAGGCACTCCAGAACAAATGTGGCATTCATTTAATAAACTTAGTGCACTACCGAGTGATTGCAAAGTGTATTGTACTCATGAATACACCCAGGCGAATTTGGCGTTTGCAAAAGCGGTTGAGCCACGAAACCCCGAGTTACTCGCTTACAGCCAGCAAGTAGATGAATTGCGTAATAAAGATGAAATAACGTTGCCAAGTACCATAGGCCATGAGCTGAAAATTAATCCTTTTATGCGTAGCAATTTGCCAAACATTATAGAATTAATACCAAAAAAATATTGTTTAGTTACAAAAAGCAATGAACCTTGGGAAAACTTTGCTAGTCTGAGAAAATTCAAAGATCATTTTTAATTAGGGCCTATTGCTCTGTTAAGGTTAAATGTGTCTTAATAACAAGAATAAAAAACGATTAGTTAATAAACAACAAGTTAACATTTTCTAATCATATTTGTTTGGAACTTTTAACGGTCATAAGTGGCAATGTTGACTCATTATGGGTAGTATTCGCCGAGTTTTTTACCCTAAGTATTGGTATTTATGAATAAATCTCCTCTTTTATTGGTCTTAGCGATGGCGCTAAGCGGCTGTCAAACTCTGACAACGTTAAACACAGATTCACAAAATCAGGCACAAGACCAACTTGAAGGCGCAAGCCCAAACGATATTAACACGGCGCTGATGATGAACGCGCAATATCAACAAGTGAACGATATCGAAGAGGAAGCCCCTGTGTTTGACGATGTTTGGGAGCGTATTCGTTACCAATTATCTATCGATATTCCCCAAAATCGCCCAGTGGTCGCTGAACGTAACTATTATGCGCGCCATCAAGCATACTTAGATCGTATCTCTAAACGTGCTGAGCCGTATTTGCACTTTATTGTTGAAGAAATTGAAAAGCGTGAAATGCCAATCGAAATTGCACTTTTACCTATAGTAGAAAGTGCTTTTGACCCTTATGGCTACTCGCATCGCACCGCATCGGGTATTTGGCAATTTATGCCAGCAACCGGCGAGCGTTTTGATTTAAAACAAAACTGGTGGTATGACGGGCGTCGCGACATTGTGCAATCAACTCGCGCAGCGCTTGATTATCTCTCATACTTACACAAAACCCTTGAGGGTGACTGGCTGAACGCAATTGCAGCTTATAACTCAGGTGAAGGCCGCTTACTGCGTGCGATTAAAAAGAATCGTAAAAAGCATTTACCTACCGATTTTTGGTCACTTGATTTACCTCGTGAAACCACTGCCTACGTGCCTAAATTATTAGCATTAGCCGATTTATTAAAGCGCGCTGATGATTTTAATGTGTCATGGAAGCCTATTATTAACGCGCAAGTAGTTGAAGTGGTCAATATTGAGTCACAAATTGATTTAGCGCTGGCAGCCGACATGGCTGACATGACCCTCACCGAGCTATACAGACTAAACCCTGGATTTAACCGCTGGGCAACAGACCCTGATGGTCCACACTTTTTATTAATACCCACCGATAAAGTAGAGCAATTTACAGAAAAATTGGCTGCAACTGACATTAAAAGTCGTCTTCGCTGGCAACAATACAAAGTTAAAAAAGGTGATAGCCTGTCGGTAATTGCCAGTAAATTTGCCACTAGCACCAATGCAATAAAGTCATTAAATAAGCTTAATTCAAACGTAATTCGTGTTGGCCAACACATTTTAGTGCCGCTAACAGATGGTAAAATTAACAGTGAACATTTACCTCAGCAAGTACGCGCGGCCGCTAATAAAAGTTTGCGTACTAAGCTATCACACACGGTAAAAAGTGGCGACACATTATGGGACATAAGCCGCGAATACGATGTCACTATGGGTGAATTAGCTAAGTGGAATAAGCTGAAGAAAAATACAGTGCTGCGTTTAAATCAAAAATTGGTTGTTTATAAATCAGCAAATCAGCCTAAAGAGGCAGCTAATAACACCAACCGCACTATTACTTATAAAGTGCGTCGGGGTGATTCATTAGCGCGAATAGCCTCTAAGTTTAATTTAACCGTGAGCGAGATAATTAAATGGAATGACTTGGCTGGGCAAAAATACTTACAGCCAGGTCAAAAGCTTAAACTCAAGGTTAATGTGAGAAGTAGCTAATAAACATAACCAATAAATAAAAAAAGAGCGCA
>NZ_PNCN01000142.1:0-4299 GCF_005886135.1 Pseudoalteromonas sp. S4741
ACCTTTAACCTTTAACCTTTAGTTTATTTACTATTTAAAAAGCTATTGACTGATTTCAGTTCGCGGTTTTTAAGTGCAATACAGTCATTGGTGCTCTCTGCAAGTTTACTTAACGTACGCGCATAACCGGGTACAGCTTCCAGTTTAGCGTCAAAGAAACTTTGCGTTGTAGCTAAACTGTCAGCATCACAGCTGGCGGTAGTAAAGTAAGGTAAGTTAGGCACAAAAAATGGTGGCAAGCTTGCTGTTACTTTATCGTAGTTGCTATAAATCCAATCAATAAACAGTGCTTGGCGTTCATCGGTGTAACTTTGACCCGATAAAATAGTACGCATATCAGAAGCCGTTACTTCGTCTGTTAAGCTATACGCCAGTACCGCTTTTTGTAGTTCAGGTTTACCAAAGTAACCCATTGCTGCCAGCATATTGGTTCGCACTTGTGGATCTTTGGTGGTTTTAAAGGTTGTCATAAACTGATCTAGCAACGCCTTATCCCCATGAAAAGCCGCAAGACGTAAATAAGTAGCTGCTAAATAAGGGTCTACCTTTTGTGGATCGTTTAGGTAAGCTTGTGTTTGCTGTTTGGCTTTATTGATCACATTTTTATCTTCACCATCAAACCCTAAGCGTGATACCACCGCGGCACGAAGTTGAGCTACTGCACCATCTTCGCCCATTTTTGCTTCTAGGCCATATTTTTTAGCGGCAGGCATCACCGCATTTTGAATAAACGTAGGCCATAAATCTTTATTGCTATCGTCTTTAAAAGTACGCTGCTGTGACGCTAAATAACCTAAAGCAGTATTAGCCACGCGAGGATGACTATCGCTGGCAAAAACTTCAAGCGTTTGCATCAGCTTAGCCGCTGAAATGACACCGGCATCAAGTAGGGCATCTGTTGCCGATAATAGGGCTAAGCGTTCACGGTCGTTTAATACCGTAGCTGCATTATCTATTAGCGCATTAAATTGCGCATCATCCATTACCCAACGGTAATAACCTAGCGCGCCTTGATCTGGATAAATCCACTCTGGTTCAAAGTCTAATGCTAGCGTTTGGCTTTGTTTATTTAATAATACATTGGCTGTTTGTACTTTATCGCCAGCACCATATTTAATCGCAACCGGTACATTCCACAGTTGAGCAGGGGCTTCAACACCGGCATTGGCAAAACGACTTTGCGAAATCGTGATGCTCTTACCTTGCTGCTTAACGTTAATTAGCGGGAATGACGATTGTTCAATAAACGATTTTAAAACGCTCGCTACATCTTTATTTGAAGCCTTACCAAGTGCTTCCCATAAATCGGCAGCTTCTGCATTTTTATAGGAGAATTCTTTTAAGTAGTTCTGAATACCAGCTTGAAATGCCTCTTCGCCAATCCAGTTTTCAACCATCGCCAGTACTGAGCTGCCTTTGCTGTAGGCAAGGCCTAAACCATCCATAATATCGGCTTCGGTTTTAATTGGTTTACGAATTGGCTTAGTGCTTAAACGTGCATCTAACGCCATTACGTTGTTTTGTGGTAAATCTAGGTGTGATTCAAACTCAGGATTAAGCTGCTTAGTAATTTTTGCCGCCATCCAGCTTGCAAACGCCTCGTTTAACCATAAGTCGTTCCACCACTTCATAGTCACTAAGTTACCGTACCATTGGTGAGCTAATTCATGGGCAATAATAGAGACATTACGTTGTTTTTTACTACGCGTTGCAGCTTCTAAATCAACCAGAAGAATATCTTCGCGGTAAGTCACTAAGCCTGAGTTTTCCATAGCGCCAAACGGAAACTCTGGAACAGCCACTGAATCTAGCTTTTTATATACATAAGGAATACCAAAGTAGTCTTCAAGTGCGCCCAGTACTTTAGGCATGTTCTCTTTTGCATATTGCGCTAAATGAATTTTACCTTGTGGGGTGATCACACGCCCAGGAATAGGCATGCCTTTAATTTCTAGCTCTTCAAATGGACCTACAGCCATAGCCACTAAGTAAGATGGAATTGGTGGCGTTTTATCAAAGTAATGGGTGGTCATATCGCCATTCACCGTCGTTTTTAGCTCAGGTGTATTTGAATACACTTTTTGTGAGGTGGGGGCGGTAATGGTTAACTGAAACGGAATTTTATAGCTTGGTTCGTCAAACACCGGAAATGCACGGCGCGCATCACTCATTTCAAATTGCGTGAACAAATACGGAACGCCTTGATCTAGGGTTTTATATAACCCCACACTCTGGCGGTTATAAGGCGCTGAAAAATCTATTTTTAAGGTGTATTTACCTGGCTGAATTTGCTCTTCACAGCTAAATTTAACTTTACCTGTTTTAAGCATTTCGCTGTTTAAATCACAGTTTTGCTCACCTAGTAGTTGCACCATTTTAGTTGCATAATCAACACCATTAAGTTCAATGTAGTGTGTTGGTTTGAGCACTTCTAAGCTGATCTCGGTCATTCCTGTAAAGGTATCCTGACTTGGGTCGAGCGTTAAAGCGACTTTTTGTGAACTTGGCTTTGCGAGTTTTTCAATGACGAATTCGTTAGCGTGAGCAGCATTCATCGCAAGCGCAACACTCACGGTTAAGAGGCTTTTTAAAAACATAGTTATCCCTAGATTTTTTGTTGTTAGAAACAGTCATATAGACGGCTCTTCATCTTAACAGCTTTTTTTATTAGAGTAAGCGCAGATCGCTAAGGAAAAGAGTAACAAAGTTTGTCAGTGGCTATCTCGGGCTAAAAACCGCTGCCAATGAATATGGGAATTGATAACCCGGATCTGTTGTAGCACCTTATTTAACAAGGCTATATCGTTAAAGTTATCATGAGGGTAATCATTAAAGCCCATTAAGTAATTAAAGCAGTCTTTGTTGCCTGCTTGCAGGGCATAAATACGAATTTGCTGTTCAAAGTTAAGCCGTAAACTACTAATGGCGGTTTTCATACCGAATTGATCCACCGAAGGAATTGCACATTTTTGCAAATATCCTGCGCGTTCACCCTCTCCTGAAAACCATATGCGCACTTTTTCGCTATAGCGCCCTGTTTTAGCGGGAAGATCAAACATTAAACGGGAGTGGTTTTGCGCTTCTACATAAGCTAAATAGTCATTAAATCCGGCACTAATAAGGGCATGATGAACAGGCACTAAACGTGGCTTAATTTTACCGTGGGTATGAAAACTAAAACAGAGTATATTATTTTTAAGTATTAGGTCATCAAGGGTTAAGCAGCCAATTTCATCACTGTAAGCGCCACTGTAATAAGCAATTAAGGGCAGCCAAAAATGCCAGTGTTTAGCTTGTTCGCGGGCAAGCCGTGTATCACTATAAATATATCCGTTATAGAGCGTATGCAGCTCCATAGCTGAAAATGGACGACGACCAAGATGGGTTTTCAACGTATTACCTTGACAGTTTTTATTATTTTTATACCCCAACTAACCATTGCTGTTAGTTGGGATAATGTCGGCAAACTAACGCCTAAAACTTATTCGCTTAGCGCGCGAGCTAAACCAACTGGTTCAATTTCTACACACACCTGATCGTCATTCCAATTTAAGCCAACCAGAGCATCATCAGATTTAAGGTCTTCAACCCAATCATCTAAAAACTCATCAAGGTTTATTTCTACAGGGCTGTAGTCTTGCCACTCTTCTTTACATTGTGCTTGTGCTGCGTCTTGTGATTCCCACAGTAAAAGTACATCGGTGTCGTCAAACTGATTTGACTCACATACAACAAAGCCACCATCATCGGCACCCAGTGCCCAGATCTGCTCACTAACACGTACTTTTTCTACAAAGCTAACTAGTTGTGATTCAATTTCGATATCGCTCATGTATCCACCTTTTAAAATTTAAGTCGAGGGTTGGTATTTTTAGCCGCTTGACGCTGACTAAACGCTTCATAAAACTTAACTAATTGCGGCTGCGAGCTAAAATCAGTGAGTTCACGAAAGCATATCCAATCAAGTAAGCAGTATAAACTGATGTTGAGACATTCACAGCTTTTAAATTCATCATCGCATAAATGATCATTTAAATAGTGTAATGTTTGCGCAACTCGCTCATTTTGCAGATTAAAAAACAGCTTATCGGCTAGCGTATCAAATCCAGAACGTTGGCATAACAGTAATTCAACCAATGAATCATTGCAGGCATTGATGCTAGGGCCTGTTGACCTTTACGGATTAAAATTTCTTCAAACTAGGGGCGATTTAATCGCGGCGCGAGGTTTGTAACCTAGTGGGCTAAGTAAAAACCGAGCAACAAAGAGTAAATCGCCCCTAGGCAGAACCCTTCGGGC
>NZ_PNCN01000143.1:0-9662 GCF_005886135.1 Pseudoalteromonas sp. S4741
AGGAAAATAATAAGCGCCTAAAGCTAGTACACCTAAAGCCTACTAACCGAACTTTTGTTATTAAGTGTTGTTTATAACAAATAATTAGCTTAGAACAGTCCATAGGCTTCGGTTTCCTGCTCTTGTGTGTTGTTAGAAGCTTGAAGTTCTTTGGGTTTAAATTTAGCGCTTGGATCAATAAGTACGCTGTGTTTATCGGCTAGCTTAATTAATCCATGCATCATATTTCTTGTTTGTGGATCAATATCAAAGCCTATTTCAGTTAACTTATCGAGAGGTTTTATATCTTCTGCTTTGCTAAATGCCATAGCGTTAATATAGCCCTCAAAATGAAGACGACTCGGTTTTTTAATGTTGCTCGCTTGCATATCGGCAGAAAACTCAGTAAAAAAATTATCGTTACAATTTAGTGGGTTTGGAACAATCTCCGTTACCATAATATTTGATGGTGAGTTTACTTCATCAAATAAGTCAAAGCTGGGTACAAACGAAACGCTAGTATATTCAGGATTAAACCCTTGCTTTTGGGCGCTATTAATAAACTCAGAGAGTGGTTCATAAGTGCCGACTAAACAGATTGCCGTAACTCCGCTTAATTTTAAGGTATTAAGTGCTGACTCCACTTCTTGGCTATTGCGTTTGTAGCGAGCAACTATTACCGGTGTAAGGTTATATTTAGCGAGTGCTTCTCTTAGCCCTGATTCTACATTTAAGCCAAATTCGTCAGCCTGTATAAACAGCCCTATTTTAGTATGTTTATGCTCTTCAACGAGGTATTTGATTTGTTCTTGTGCTTCGTCGTTATAGCTTGCTCTTAAGTTAAATGCTTTAACTGACGGTTTTTCACGTAGAAAGCTCTCCCCGCTAAAAGGCATTAAGAACGGAATTTTTGATTGCTCTAGTAAAGGTATAATTGCATGGCTGGTTGGGGTACGCTTGGCACCAAACAGGGCATCAACTTTATTTGTGTAAATAAACTCACGAGTATTATTAACGGTTTGTTTGGGTTCATAGTGATCGTCAGCAACTAAAAGTAGCACCTTAGCGTCATTAATACCGCCAGCGTTATTAACTTTGTCAAAATAAACGCTGCTACCTTTATATAACTATTGGCTAATATTTTTAGCAGGACCAGTTAGTGCAGTAGACATGCCCAGCTTAATTACTTTGTCGTTGGTTTGCTCGGCACGCGCGAAAGTTTGCCCAAGCACTAATGCTATAAGGACAATGTTAAGGTTTACTATTATGCGAAATGCGCTCATACCAATTATTTACAGCCTTTTTAAATAATGTATTAAATGACTTTGTGCCATTAAAACCTAACTGACTTTGGATATTTTTCGGTGTCCAATTTTGTAATACTAGCCTAATAAAAACATATTGGAAATTATCGTCATCGGTTGGCAAGCTATACGGCAATGCCCAAAAACGTCGCCAGAGTAATGGTTTTATATTAAAAAGCTGGTAGTCACTTGTTAACATAGACTTTAATCTTGATTGCTCAGTGATACTGTCGGTATGAGTATTAAAATGAGAGACAATTTTCGCGACCAGTTGATAATCAAGCTGACTATAGTGATCGAGTAGTTGCAAAGGGAAATCGGCTTCGAACTGTGCTACTAATTGCTCTACTAGTTGCTCACTTTTAGTTAAGCTTTTAACAACTAATGCGCTGTGCTCGCCCGTTGCCTTATCTTTTTGAAAACCGAGTTTAACTAAATCAAAGCCATTACTTTGCCAAAAACTGAGTAATTGCGCATTGCCACCAAAGCTGGCACCAAACCAATGACACTCGCTCTGCAATTGCTGTTCACAGTATTTAAGTAATTGTGTGCCTATTTTTTTGTTGTGATGCTGTGGATCAATGGCAATACGCACCACGCGGGCGCAGTGTGGTTTTAAAACATCAGCATTAAAACTCAATTGTGCTAGCGTTTGTGCCATTAAGTGACCTTGAGGCCTACGCTTTCCTTGTGCTATTTCATTGCTCATGGCAGCATTAAATCCACCTTCAATCGCAATTAAACAGACACCGAGAATATTATCACCTTGTTGGCAAACAAATACATGTTGTTTAGTGGCGTCTAGTAAGTGGCGTAAATCATTCACACTGGTTTGATAATGTGCCAGCGTTAGCAACCCAATCACTTGATAAAGTAGTGGCTCGTTACTAGCAAGTTGATGTGCCTGTAACTGCTTAAATTGCAAAGGGGTAGAGTGTAAGGTGAGGCTGTGATGTTCAGCATCTAAGGCTAATAACGTGCGAATGTGCTGCTCTAATGGGTCCTGCTTTGCAAAGCGAATAGGCTGTTCAAGAGTCATACTGCGCATATTTTTAAAATGCGTTTTAATGTAGCGAGTAAACTTTAGAATATAGCCGCGACCATTGCCTTCATAGCCAACCATGGTGCTTGAAAATACCACGCGAGGATAAAGGTGGAGTAGTTTTATGAGCATTGGAACAGGGATTGCTGCCGCTTCATCAATTAATAGCAAGTCACACTCAGGCTGTTCGTTAAGTAGTTGATCAGGTGCAATATATTGCATGTTTGCAATGCATTTATTGCCTGCTTGATACTCCAAATTAAGTGCGTTTGCTAAATGTTTAAAGCTGCTGTGCAATGCGCGAAATTGCATAGAGCTGATGAGGATTTTTTTATCGCTGAGCTCGCTTGCGGCAATCCCTAACGCCGCTGATTTCCCCCGTCCCCGATCAGCATTAATCAATAATGGTCTATTTGCCCGTCCGTGTGCGGTTTTTTTTATTAATTCAACACATTGTTGTTGCTCGGTAAAATCTATTGTACCTGCTGATGCATCAATGTCGGCAAGAGTAATCCAGTCATCTTGTTGATTAAAATGTAATAAGGAGGCGCTGCTCAGTAAGTGCTTTAAACGTTGATTAAAAAAGCTGTATTGATGCGCTTGTCCAAATGATTGAAATAATGGCAGCGCAGGATCGCACCAATGTTCAAGTGATTTGAGCGCTGGAAGTAATAGAATTAAAAAGCCACCCGCTTGAACTACGCCCGCCAAGGCTGCTAGTTTATCTGGCACCAGTCCACTGTAGCCATCATAAACAGCATGGGCGCACTCTTGCCCTAAAATTTGATGGGTATGCTCTGGCCAATGTGCATTAACTAAATTTGTGTTTTTAGAAAGAACAAAAGAGGGTTGCTGTAATTGAGCAAGCAGCTGAGTGCATTGCTCATAACACCAATTTTTATCGCCTGTAAGCAACAGTAACTGACGATGTTTAGCATTCGTTAGCTGCTGTTGCAGATGCTTTATAACGCGGTTAAACGGCTTGTAGTCTTGCATAAGCTGTTACTAACCACTTACTACCTAAGTCGTCAAAGTTAACCTGTACACGCGATTGTGCGCCGCTGCCTTCGTAATTAAGCACCGTGCCTATACCAAATTTAGCGTGCAGTACGCGTTGACCTAAGTTAAACCCGCTTTCCTCAAATGCCGCATGGCTTACTGATGCACTAAAGCGCCCTGCAGCAGGCGGTCTTGAGACTTGTGTTTTAATGCGAATTTCTTCCAAACAGTCTTCGGGTATTTCACGTAAAAAACGCGATGGGCTGTGGTATTTTTCTTGACCATATAAACGGCGGCTTTCTGCGTGGCTTATATACAGTTTATCCATAGCACGGGTCATACCTACATAACAAAGACGGCGTTCTTCTTCTAAACGGCCCGTTTCTTCATTACTTTGTTGTGATGGGAACATGCCCTCTTCAACACCGACCATAAATACCAGCGGAAACTCTAAGCCTTTAGCTGAGTGAAGCGTCATCATTTGTACCGCATCTTCATGTTCATCAGCTTGCCCTTCACCTGATTCAAGCGAGGTGTAGGCTAAAAAGCCTTGTAGTGGTGAACTAAATTCTTCCTCTTCAGGGAGTTCATATTGATCGCAGGCGCTAATTAATTCTTCTAAGTTTTCAACCCGAGCACGGCCTTTTTCACCTTTTTCAGCCTGATACATTGCCATTAACCCTGAGGTTTGAATGGCATATTTAGCCTGCTCGTGCAGCGTTAAGTCACTAATTTTATCTTCAATATGTTCAATTAACTCAACAAACTTGGCAACAGCTCCAGAAGCGCGACCCGATAAATGCTGTTGCTCTACAATGGCTTTAGCAGCATACCAAAGCGGCAAAGATTCAGCGCGAGCGCAGTCACGTATATGGCTTAATGTTTTATCGCCAATGCCGCGGGCGGGCGTATTAATTACACGCTCAAATGCCGCATCATCTTGGCGGTTACCCACTAAGCGTAAGTATGAAAGAGCATCTTTAATTTCTTGGCGTTCGAAGAATCGCATACCGCCATAAATTCGGTATTTTAAACCTTCTTGTAGCATCGCTTCTTCAAGTACCCGTGATTGCGCATTACTACGATATAAAATAGCCGCATCTTGTAGTGCGTTACCTGCATTAAGCCAGCTACGTAATTTGCTACTCACAAAGCGCGCTTCATCTAGCTCATTAAAAGCAGCATAAATAGAGATAGGTTCACCGTCGTTACCGTCGGTCCATAAACTTTTACCCATTCGCTCGGAGTTATTTTGAATTAACGCGTTTGAGGCTTTAAGAATAGTGGCAGTCGAGCGATAGTTTTGCTCAAGGCGAATCGTCTCTGCGTCAAAATCAGTTAAAAAGCGTTTAATGTTTTCTATTTTTGCGCCGCGCCAACCATAAATACTTTGGTCATCATCGCCTACAATCATGATACTGCTGGTATCGCCCGCAAGTAGTTTTAACCACGCATATTGAATGGTGTTGGTATCTTGAAACTCGTCTACGAGCATGTGCGCAAAGCGCTGCTGATAATGACGCAGCAAGGTTGGGTTATTTTTAAGAACCTCATAGCTACGTAGTAATATTTCTGCAAAATCAACTAGGCCCGCTCTATCACAAGCTTCTTGATAGGCCGCGTAAACACGCAGCATCATTTGCTCGTTAATATCGTATGCCTGAATATCTTTAGGACGCAGAGCTTCATCTTTTTTAGCGCTTATATACCAACCAAACTGTTTAGCAGGCCATTTTTTGTCATCAATATTCATTGATTTTAATAGGCGCTTGATCATTCTTAGCTGATCATCAGAATCTAAAATTTGAAAGGCTTCTGGTAGGTTTGCTTCACGGTGATGAGCGCGCAAAATACGATGTGATAAACCATGGAATGTACCAATCCACATACCACCGACAGGTGCTTTTAAGGTTTCTTCTACTCGCGTGCGCATTTCTTTAGCTGCTTTATTAGTAAAGGTAACCGCAAAAATACTATAAGCAGAAGCTTGCTCAACCTGCATTAACCACGCTATACGATGAACTAAAACACGTGTTTTACCCGAACCAGCACCTGCTAATACCAGCATGTTTTGTAGTGGGGCTGCAACGGCATCGCGTTGTTTGTCATTTAAGCCATCGAGTAATTCAGAAACGTCCATCGTTACGCCTTTTCAATCAATAATGGGGGCAGTATAACAGGTGTTTTTGTTAGGCTAAATAAAATACTGTTTTTATAAACAGCTATTTATAAAATACGTATTTAAGTTGTTGAATAGTTAACAGTATAAACTGAGCAAGTAATTAAAATACCTATTTAAAATTGCTAATTTGACCTATTTTTGGCAAAAAATACTAAACTGATAAATTCGTAATAATTTAACTACATGATTTGTAAGCTTTAATAAATTGGCATAAAGTGTGTAAGTATAAATAATAAGTACAAATACAAAATTAATTAAACTACAGAGGTGAGTATGTCTCAACAAGGTTCTGGCGGTAACGTAATCGCAGCATTATGTAATATTTTCTTCCCCGGTTTAGGGCAGTTGGTGCAGGGCCGTATTTTAGCGGCACTTGTTTTTGCAATTCTGGTTTTTGGCGGTTATGCGCTATGGTTTTTAGTTGTTCCAGCCGTAATCGGTGCCGTGTTCCATTTATGGGCAATTATTGATGCTGCACGCTATCGCTCAGGCGGTTAGCTAAATTGATGATGCTAAATAGCGCCTTATGGCGCTATTTTTGTATCTGGCTTTCATTATTCATAGCTGATTAGGTTATAATCTGTTGCATTGGCAGTACTGGAATAAAGTTATGGAATATCAATTTATACGTGACCCTATTAGCGGGCTGCGCATTAAAATAAGCAGCGAGCATGCCCTAATTGGCCGCTGGTTAAACGAAGAAATTGGCAAAGAAAAAGTCGCGATGGTACAAGCACTTATTAGCTCGGTGAGTTCAAGCTTTGAACCGTTAACACTTAAAGGCCACGAAATTGACCTAATTCTTTCTAAAGATGAAGCATTATTCGAAGCGCATGCGTTGCATCAAGATAACGAAGATATATTAGCCTACCAAGATGATGAACTCATGCTGGAAGAGAATGATTTAAGCAGTGGTTGTGGTTTTGAAGACTTTGTTGACCTGATCAACTCATGGCATGAGTTTTCGGCTGGTCGTTAAGTTATATTATCTGTATTATTACCCTAATTATAAATCCAACAGTGGAACCAGTATGTCTGCGAATTTAAACAAACTAGTTGTTATGCTAGAAATGCAAAATGCCATGAATACCAAAGTACATGAGCAATGGTTTAGTCAAGGCTTTGAGTGGTATAGAGCTATTTGGGTTGAATGTGCAGAAATGCTGGATCATTACGGTTGGAAATGGTGGAAAAAACAAACGCCAGATACTGAACAAGTAATTTTAGAGCTGGTTGATATTTTTCATTTTGGTTTATCGCTACGTATCGACGGTAAGACCAGCTACGAGCAAATCGCTACGCAGCTACAAACTCAAATGAGCGCCCCACAACAAGGTGATGACTTCAAACAAACCCTTGAGCTATTAGCGGCCAGTGCGGTTGCCAATAAAACCTTTAATGCGGCTGCTTTTGCCGGTTGTATGGCACAAATCGGTATGGATATTGATGATTTATATCGTGGCTATGTGGGTAAAAATACGCTGAACTTCTTCCGTCAGGATCATGGTTACAAAGAGGGTAGCTACATTAAAGTGTGGCATGGCAAAGAAGATAACGAACACTTAGTTGAAGTAGTTAAAAGCCTTGATACTGAGCATGTAGATTTTGCAAAACAGGTATATCAAGGCCTAGTAGCGCGTTACCCTAAATAAGCTTACGGTAATCGGTGACGCTTAAGTAATCGGCTATTACATTATGCGGTTGCTGGCTATTAGGGTTAGCAACCGCAAGTAAATGCTCAATGCCGTATTTTCGTGCGGCATTTAATACCGGTAAGCTGTCATCTACAAATAATGTGCGGCGTTTATCAAACCCTAAATCCCCTTGAACCTTATGCCACAAACTTTGTTGCTCTTTACTTACCCCATATTCATGCGTTGATATTACCCCATCTAAGTAGTTATCAATGGCGGTATGTTCAAATTTAAGCATCACGCATTCTGGATGAGCATTGGTAAGTAAAATGAGTTCTTTACCTGCACGTCGAAGTTCAGTTAAAAAATGTGGAACATCTTCACGTATTTTAATTAAATGTGCAGATTGACGCTTTAATTCGAGAATAGGTAAGTTTAGCTGTGCTTCCCAATAGTCAGAGCAGTACCACTGAATTTTGCCACTCACAGCCTGATAGCGTTTTAAGATATCTGCGCGGGCTTCCTCAAAACTGATATTTTGAGCCAGAGCATGTTGTTGTGGAACAACATTGAGCCAAAAGTCAGTGTCGTAATGTAAATCAAGTAAAGTCCCGTCCATGTCGAGTAATACAGTATCGATTTTTGACCAATTGAGCATGATATATCCTTGTGGAAATTGAGGCGTTAAATGATTACGTTGCGATGAAATGCTTGCAAGCGAAATATAATGGGCTCTGTTAATTGAACTCTAAAAACATATACCCAATGATGAAATATTAAGGGCGAATTCAATAACGGCAGATAAATATTTAACCTTAACTACGGGTAAGATATTTTATGATTAACTCTGCATTTAAATTGCTTTTAATTCAAACTGAAACTCGCATCTTATACTCATTTGGGTATATGATTAGTATAACTGCAATGATAGCAAATTGATGCCCATGACACAGAAAAAGCACCCAACACCACCACAAATTCTCAGTAATAATGTTGTCGCTAAAAGTCGCTTATTTACTGTGGAGTCTTTAGAACTAAAATTTTCAAATGACGAAGAGCGTCAGTATGAACGAATTCGCGGCGGTGGCCGTGGAGCCGTTATGATTGTACCCATCACAGCTGAAAACGAACTACTACTCGTTAGAGAGTATTGCGCCGGCACCAATGACTATCAGTTAGGTTTCCCTAAAGGATTAATTGACCCCGGTGAAACACCTGAGCAAGCGGCAAACCGAGAGCTCAAAGAAGAAATTGGCTTTGGTGCAGAATACTTTGAAGCACTTAAAACGGTCACTATGGCGCCTAGTTATTTCAATGCCACTATGCATATCCTCTTTGCTAAAGATTTATACCCTGAAACCCTATTAGGTGATGAGCCTGAGCCATTAGTGCTTGTTAAATGGCCACTTGCGCAGTGGCAGTCGCTATTAGAACAACCTGACTTTACTGAAGCACGTAGTGTTGCCGCTCTGCTATTATTAGATAAGTACTTAGCCTCAGGAGCGACTAATGGATAAATTACTTGAACCATGCATAACACTTGCCCAAAGTGCAGGTGATGCAATTATGGCTATTTATAAAAAAGATGATATTGGTCAACAAGAAAAATCAGACAGTACGCCAGTTACTAAAGCAGATTTAGCCGCAAACGATGTACTTGTTGCTGGCTTAAAAGCGCTAGCTCCCGATATTCCTATTATGTCAGAAGAGACGCCGATCCCAGCATTGGAAGACAGGCAGCACTGGCAACGCTATTGGCTGCTTGATCCGATGGATGGCACCGGTGAATTTATATTAGAAAGCGGCGACTTTGCCGTTAATATTGCGCTGATAGAAAATAATCATCCTGTATTGGGAGTGATTCATTGGCCAGCAAAAGACGTGACCTATTTTGCTACCGCTAATAATGGGGCGTTTAAGCGTAAAGGCGAGCATGATAAACAAATATTTGTAGCGCCTCCCGAAAGCTTAACTTTGGCTGTAAGTCGCCGCCAAAAAATAGAAGCCGTGAGTCAGTATTTAAATGCGCAATTTGCAACGGTGGCTTTAGGCTCATGTTCGCTTAAAGCTTGTATTGTTGCTGAAGGTAAAGCTGACTGCTTTTTAAGAATTGGTCCCACTGGTGAATGGGACACTGGCGCATCACAAGTAATAGTTGAAGAGGCGGGGGGGTGTATTACCGATGCTGAGTTTAACCCTCTGACCTATAACCAAAGGGAAAGCACAGAAAACCCAGACTTTATTGTTATGGGGCATCCCGATTGGGAGTGGCAAAAAATGATAAACCCACATCAGCGATTAGTGTAATAACCGCCTTTTGATGGGTTTTTGTTCACTTAAACGTTTTTAATTAGTAAAACCTTGCATTATAGGTTTATTCCTATATTATAGCGCTCTCTTCGAAACAGGCTTGTGAATAACACGATACTGTTACAAAGAAATTACAGGCGCGGGATGGAGCAGAATGATAAATCATTCGCCGGACTGCTTAAACCTGAAGTCGAAGGTCGTCGGTTCAAATC
>NZ_PNCN01000144.1:0-11901 GCF_005886135.1 Pseudoalteromonas sp. S4741
ATATTAATCATTTTGCTATTATTTGATGTTTGTTTTAATATTAATATTATAATCTTTTTTTGATATTTTTTATTTATTTTTTATTTTTTTTTTTTATATTTTTTGTATTATTTTTAATAGAAAGTGGTGGGCGCAGGAGGATTCGAACCTCCGACCGCCTGGTTCGTAGCCAGGTACTCTATCCAGCTGAGCTATGCGCCCACTTTCATATTTACTTATTTATACTCTAAGTGAGAGTTGAAAGTGGTGGGCGTAGGACGTATCTAATAAGAATGAACCTCCGACCGCTTGGCGTTAGCCAACACTTTACTTATTTATACTCTTAGCAGGAGTTGCAATGAAAGTGGTGGGCGCAGGAGGATTCGAACCTCCGACCGCCTGGTTCGTAGCCAGGTACTCTATCCAGCTGAGCTATGCGCCCACTTTCATTTTGCTTGTTTTAACTCTAAGCAGAGCGTTCTCTAAAAGAGAGTAAAGTATGGTGGGCGCAGGAGGATTCGAACCTCCGACCGCCTGGTTCGTAGCCAGGTACTCTATCCAGCTGAGCTATGCGCCCATACTTTATTTTACAAGATGCGCCATTTAAAAAATGGTGGAGAGGGAGGGATTCGAACCCTCGATAGAGCTACAAACTCTATACTCCCTTAGCAGGGGAGCTCCTTCGGCCACTCGGACACCTCTCCGTCTTGTGGGGCGTATAATAAAGATTTCAGAAAATATGTCAAACACTTTTCTGACAAAAGTGACTATATGGCTATAGATTGCACATATGTTTAGTTTTACAGTGAAATTAGTTCGAAATTTAATCGGGTTAGGCATTTGGCGTGCTTGAGTTTACACCCATCACTGGTACTAGTTCGTCCGTAAGTTCAGCAAGGTATTGCTCTTGATAGCCTAACTTCTGAAACTCGGCAATACACGCACGATAATATGCTTGTCGCTGTTGTTCAGTGGTGTTTTCATCAGATAAAGGTTCTACTTGTTTAACTTTCATATTATTTTTCTAAGTCCTTTAGAAATTTTTATTTTTACGACTAAGAATGACAGCATATAAATTTCCGCCACATTTCAGCTAAAAAATTTACATAAATACAACACAATGTTTAAAAAACAATCATACCAAAAAGTTATATCACTGCTGTAATGTTGCTAAGCAGTGGAGTAACCATATGCGAGTGAAACTGAATTAAAGGTTAATTGCTCTTTATACCTAGACTTCATTATTAATGTGAAAACAATTAATTAAAAGACTTAATGAGCAGTTTAGGCAATGTCTCACAAACAATAGGGCAAAAAAAACGCCGCTAGTTAGCGGCGTTGATAATTTTTTAGTTTATTCCTTCAAGCTTAGTCTGCTTGTGGGCGCATATGTGGGAATAAAATAACATCTTTGATAGTTGATGAGTCAGTAAACAACATGACTAAACGGTCAATACCAATCCCTTCACCCGCTGTTGGTGGTAAACCATACTCTAACGCGCGAATGTAGTCTTCGTCGTAGTGCATTGCTTCATCATCACCTGCGTCTTTTTCTTCAACTTGGCGAGAAAAACGCTCAGCTTGATCTTGTGCATCATTAAGCTCAGAGAAACCATTTGCAAGCTCACGGCCACCAACAAAGAATTCAAAGCGGTCAGTTACAAATGGGTTTTCGTCGTTACGACGTGCAAGTGGAGACACTTCCCACGGATACCCTGTGATAAATGTAGGTTGGATAAGCATATGCTCAGCCGTTTCTTCAAATATTTCACATAAAAACTTACCCGGGCCCCATACGCAGTTTTCAGGAATTTTAACATGCACTTGTTTTGCGTACGCTTTTAATTCTTCAAAGTGGTTTTCTGGGTCGTTAAATACCGCAGCATCAAACTCAGGGTTATATTTTAAGATTGCGTCGCTCATGCTTAAACGTGTGAACGGTTGACCAAAGTCATACTCTACTGAATCAATCACTTCACCGTTTTCATCTTTAGTGGTGTTAACAACGATTGGGCTACCCAATACGTTAGTTGCAACTGTACGTAACATGTCTTCGGTGATGTTCATTAAATCAATGTAGTCAGCGTATGCTTGGTAGAACTCAATCATGGTGAATTCTGGGTTATGACGCGTTGATAACCCTTCGTTACGGAAGTTACGGTTAATTTCGAATACACGGTCAAAACCACCTACTACTAAACGCTTTAAGTAAAGCTCAGGCGCAATACGTAAGTACATGTCGATATCAAGTGCATTATGATGAGTCACAAACGGACGCGCAGATGCACCACCAGGAATAACCTGTAGCATTGGCGTTTCTACTTCCATAAAATCGCGGTCTGCTAAAAAGCGACGAATACCTTCAACCACTTGTGAGCGAATACGGAATGTTTCACGCGTTGCTTCGTTAGTAATTAAATCAACATAACGCTGACGGTATTTCGTTTCTTGATCCGATAGGCCATGGAATTTTTCAGGAAGTGGACGAAGTGACTTAGTCAGTAGTTCGTACTCAGCCATATCTACGTATAAATCACCTTTACCCGATTTATTAAGTGGCCCTTTAACACCAATAATATCGCCAATATCAAGCTGGCCATATTTTGCTTTTAAATCTTTTTGTACGTCTTTTGATGCATAAACTTGTACACGGCCTTTCATATCTTGAATAGACATAAACGGACCACGCTTAGCAAGAATACGACCTGCAATCGATACTACGTGCTGTAATTCGATTAATTCTTCTTTACTCTTATCACCAAACTCAGCCTGCAAATCTGCCGTGTAATGCTCACGACGGAATTGGTTTGGATGACCGTTGGCTGGGCAATTTGCGCGAATAGCGTCTAATTTGCCGCGACGCTCAGCGATTAACTTATTTTCGTCTTGGATTTGATCAGTCATTTTTTAGCTCTTTTTTAGCTTGGTGGTTATAAGCCAGATTTTAAGCTGGCTTCAATAAATTTGTCTAAGTCGCCATCGAGTACCGCTTGAGTATTACGGTTTTCAACGCCGGTACGTAAATCTTTAATACGCGAGTCATCAAGTACGTAAGAACGAATTTGACTTCCCCAGCCAATATCAGATTTGTTGTCTTCTTGGCTTTGCTTTTCTGCATTTTGCTGTTGTAGCTCAAGCTCAAATAATTTCGCTTTTAACTGCTTCATTGCTTGGGCTTTATTTTTATGCTGCGAGCGCTCGTTTTGACACTGCACCACAGTATTAGTTGGCACGTGAGTAATACGTACCGCTGATTCAGTGGTATTTACGTGCTGACCACCCGCGCCTGATGCACGGTAAACGTCTATACGCAAGTCAGACGGATTAATGTCAATTTCAATATTGTCATCAACTTCTGGGTAAACAAACGCAGAAGCAAACGAGGTATGACGACGACCACTTGAGTCAAATGGACTTTTACGAACGAGGCGGTGTACGCCTGTTTCAGTGCGTAACCAACCATAAGCGTATTCCCCAGAAAAACGCACCGTTGCGCCTTTAATACCGGCAACATCACCATCGGTCGCTTCAACAAGCTCTACTTTAAAGCCTTTTGCTTCACCCCAGCGTAAATACATGCGAAGTAAAATATTACACCAGTCTTGCGCTTCAGTACCGCCAGAACCTGACTGTAAATCAAGGTAGGCATCGTTTGAATCGTGAGAACCTGAAAACATACGACGAAACTCAAGCCCTTCAAGCTGCTGATTTAAATCAGCTAGTTCACTTTGTGCTTCATCAAAGGTGTCTTGATCTTCGGCTTCAACAGCAAGCTCTACTAACCCTTCAACGTCGTCAGTACCCGCCACTAAGGTGTCAATGGTTTCAACAACGGCTTCTAGTGCTGACTTTTCACGACCAAGGGCTTGTGCGCGCTCAGGTTCATTCCATACGGCTGAATCTTCAAGTTCGGCGTTAACTTCTTCTAAACGTTCTTGTTTAAGAGCGTAGTCAAAGGTACCCCCGAAGCAGTTCAGTACGTTCGCGAATTTCCTTGATTTGATTAATCACAGGATTCACTTCAAACATGTACATTACTCCAAAATGGCTAGGTTATTGCGCACTTAAAAAAGAGACTGAGCGCAATTAAAAATCATCAAATAATAAAAACGCCCGATTTTAACAAAAAACCGCGCGTTTTATTAGCCTTTTATGCATGGTTTGAAGATATTTTTTAGCCCACTTTTTCAAGCTCTCTTACAATCAGTTGTAAGCTAAATTTACCTCTAAATTCATTTATATCGAGCTGGTACGCTACTTTAACAAACTGCGCCTCGGTATCTGGCCACGCTTTTACATCAATGCCAAAAGCTATGGCGTCAACTAAACGTGCAGATTGGTGTTTAAGGACTAACTTTAGGTGTTTTTCACCTACAATGCGCTGCTGTATCACTTCAAAGGTGTGTTCAAATATCGGCTCAGGAAATTGCTGCCCCCACGGGCCTGATTGCTTTAATAATTGTGCAAAATCCATGCTAAAGCAGTCGTTAGGTAGCTCACCATCGGTAAACACAATGCAACGTTTACTTTCTTCACTGAGTTGCTCGCTAACCGCACTATCAAACGCACGTTTAAACTCAGTAAATTGCTGCTCGTTAATACTTAACCCTGCCGCCATTGCGTGGCCGCCAAATTTATTAATTAAACCAGGCTGCGCGGTGTTTAATCCCTCAAGTAAGTCGCGCATATGCAAGCCTTCAATAGAGCGACATGAGCCTTTAATTTCACCGTTTTCACCACCGGCAAATATCACAGTTGGCCGGTGGTACTTTTCTTTTAAGCGCCCGGCTAAAATACCAATTACCCCTTGGTGCCAATCGTCTTGGTACAAACAAATGGCATCGGGCACACTGTCTTCTTTAAAGGCGAGCCTATCGAGCACCGCTTGCGCTTCTACTTGCATGCCTTGCTCTATTTCACGTCTGGCAAAGTTTAAGCTATCAAGCTCACCGGCTATGCGCCTTGCTTGATTTATGTCTTTGCTAAGTAAACACGCTATGCCTAGACTCATGTCGTCTAAGCGCCCTGCTGCATTTAAGC
Organism: Pseudoalteromonas sp. S4741; assembly: GCF_005886135.1. Taxonomy (NCBI): domain Bacteria; kingdom Pseudomonadati; phylum Pseudomonadota; class Gammaproteobacteria; order Alteromonadales; family Pseudoalteromonadaceae; genus Pseudoalteromonas; species Pseudoalteromonas sp. S4741. Next base: position 5,020 of record NZ_PNCN01000144.1, read on the forward strand.
GTGGAGCAAGCGAAAAACCAAAGTCACTGGCGCTCAAACGCGCGGCATTGCGATTAGCCACTTCAATCAGTGCGGTAATACCTGGGCGAGTTTTACCGCTGCGAATACGAGCCAAGCCTTGGTGCACTAAGGTGCGGTTATTCGCATCCAGTGCTACCACATCGGCTACCGTACCTAACGCTACAATATCAAGCAAATCAGCTATATTTGGCATAGGATGATGGTTAAAGTAGCCTTGTTCACGCAGCGCACTTCTCAGGGCAATGAGTAAATAAAACGCCACACCAACACCAGCTATCGACTTAGAAGGAAAATCACAGTCATGACGATTAGGATTAACAATAGCATCGGCATTCGGCAGTTGCTCGCCTTGTAAATGGTGATCTGTAACCAGCACTTTAATGCCTGCGGCTTTAACAATATCAATCCCTGCGATACACGATATGCCATTATCGACGGTGATCACTAAATCGGGCTTCATTGTCACTATTTGCTCAGCCAATGCTGGGCTTAAGCCGTATCCTAAACTAAAGCGGTCTGGTACTAAGTAATCTAAGTGGGTAAAGCCAAACATGGCCAGCCCTTGCATTAAGGTGGCGGTGCTGGTTGCGCCATCGGCGTCAAAATCGCCCACAATAAGTATTTTGCTTTGTGCGTGTAGGGCTTCAATTAACAGTTGGCTGGCTTTGTCTATATCTTTAAAAAGTTTGAAGTCGTGGAGTGTAGCTGCGCTATTGTTTAGCTCATCGGCATGGGAAACATTTCGCGTGGCATAAATTTGCTTAATAACAGGGTGAAGATGGCTCGGCAGATGAGAGTCGTCAACGGGTTCTCGCGCAATGATCATTTTTTTCATGCTAGTTTTTAACTTATGATGTTCATGATAATAAGACAAAAAAAGGCCATTAAGGCCTTTTTAAACACATACTCGCGGTATCACTTAGCCCGCTTTGTTAGCCTCAAGCGCTGCGCTTAATGCCGCAGCAGGCTGATAACCTGGGATCATCGTGCCATCTTCTAAAATAATAGCCGGTGTACCGCTAATACCAAAACTCTGGCCTAACTGATAATGCTCAGCAACAGGTGCGCTACAGCCTTTAACAATTTGGGTATCTGCACCTGATTTAGCTTCAGTTAATGCTTCTTGCTGATCTTTCGCACACCATACATTCATTAAATCAGCATAACCAGATCCTTGCAGACCGCCGCGTGGAAATGCTAAATACTTAACGGTAATACCCGCATCAAGTAAGTCATCTAGTTCACGGTGTAATTTACGACAGTAACCACAGCTAATATCGGTAAATACAGTAATGCTGTGCTTCTCTTCAGGCGCTTTGTAAACAATCATTGAGTCTTCGTATTCTTTTAACCCTGATTGGCGCACACCATTAAGTGCTTGCTCGGTTAGGTTACTACGGTTGTTTAAATCGATTAGCGTACCTTGCATTAAAAATTGACCGTCAGGACTTGCATACAGCACACCTTTATTGGTGATCAATTCTTTTAAGCCTGCAACTGGGCTTGGATTAATTTGTTTAACGGTTACCCCTAGCGCGGCAAATTTCGTCACGATAGGATCATTGGCATCGGGTGTTACTGCAACGCCATTAGCAAAGGCGCTCAAACTAGTGCACAACATGGCACCTGCTAACATTAATTTTTTCATAACGGGTTCTCTATCTTAAAAATACTTATCTTATCGTGTCTATATGACCGGCTTAGTGACAAAAAAATTCGCTTAAGCACGAGGATGATGCTCAGCATGTACCGATTTTAATCGTTCATTCGCTACATGCGTATAAATTTGGGTAGTTGATAGGTCGCTGTGGCCAAGCATCATCTGCACCACACGCAAGTCAGCCCCATGATTTAATAAATGCGTTGCAAATGCATGTCGCAAGGTATGGGGTGATAACGGCGACTCAACGGATGCCAAAATAGCATAGTGTTTGATCCGATGCCAAAAAGTTTGTCGTGTCATGCCTACCCCTCGTTTAGAAGGAAACACAAAATCGGTGGCATGTTTTATCATTTGTGCTCGCCCAAGCTTTAAAAATTGCTCGAGCCAGTACATGGCCTCTTCACCTAATGGCACTAATCGCTCTTTGTTACCTTTACCTTTTACAAACACCACAGCTTGGCGCAAATTTATTTGCTCCATTCTAAGTCCCACCAGCTCGGTTACCCGCAGGCCTGTTGCATACAGTAACTCCAGCATGGCTTTGTCGCGCAGACCCATTGGCTCTTCAATGTTGGGCGCACTTAATAGCGCCTCTACTTCAGCCTCAGAAAGCGTTTTTGGTAACGACTGCCCCGCTTTAGGCTGAGCAATATTAACCATAGGTGAGTCGCTAATTATTTTTTCGCGTACAAAGTACTGATAAAAACGTTTTAATGCACTAATACTGCGTGCAGTACTGCGTGGTTTTAGCCCTAAATCAACGCGGTGTGCAAGGTAACTTTCAACGTCGAGGCTGGTTACCGTCATTAAGTTTTCGCCTTTTAAAAATTGGCAAAACTTATCTAAGTCACTGCGATAAGCGCTCAGTGTGTTTTCACTTACGCCTTGCTCTAAATAGAGGCTATCTAAAAAGGTTTCTAAAAAGTCGCTATTGCTGCTTAGCTCAGTATTTTGTTCAGGTAAATCGTCAGATAGCGTTGTCACGTTGTGATCTCATGTTGGTAATACCACGGGAGAAGGTATCAATTAAAAATACCTTACGGTAAACTTGAGCCTATCATAACAGGCAATTACACAGTGATAAATACGATGCAGATTGGTTTATTTTTTGGTTCTACTACCTGCTATACCGAAATGGCGGCAGAAAAAATACGCGACATTATTGGCGCCGATATCGTCAGTTTACACAATATTAAAGACGAACCGCTTAAAAACGCTGAGCAATACGACTTTATCATTTTTGGTATCTCAACGTGGGACTTTGGCGAAATTCAAGAAGATTGGGAATCAAAGTGGGACGACATAAAAGACGTTGACCTAAATGGTAAAACTATAGCCTTATTTGGCATGGGCGATCAGCAAGGGTATGGCCAGTGGTTTCAAGACGCGTTAGGTATGTTGCACGATGAAATAAATGCTCAAGCCATTACTCAACTTGGCTTTTGGCCTAACGATAGTAATTACGAATTTGAAGCATCAAAAGCACTTACCGAAGACGGTAAACAGTTTGTAGGTTTAGCATTAGATGAAGACAGTCAGTACGAGCTAAGCGACGAGCGTATTGCCACTTGGGTAGAACAAGTGATGACAGAGTACGCTGAAACCCTATAACTCACTATTGCAAAGAGCGCTGCCATGCAGCGCTTTTTAATTCTTAACTATTCTACTTTTAACCAGTATTGGTTACGGTAAAAAAAGCCCACATAACCACGCACTTCAAGTTTTTCGCCATTTTGCTGCGGTGTTAAACGCACGCTGTAGGTTTTACCATTATTTGGGTCGAGTATTTCACCGTCTTCCCAACTACCGTCACCCGCATAGGTCACATCTTCAATAATGGTCATCCCCAACATAGGCTGATTCTTTTTATCACCATCACACTCGGCGCAAAGTGCATCTTGCTTGGCTTTATTGAGTATTTTTTCAATTTTACCAGTCAGCACACCATCTTGCTCAGTAATGCGTACGTACGACTTAGCCTCGTTAGTCTCTTCGTTAATAGTTTTCCAAAGCCCAACCGGTGTGGGGTTAGCAAAAATCTCAGAGGTGTTAAATAAGCTACCCGCTAAAAGGGCTAGTAATAGTATTTTTTTTGTTTTTTTAGTTAATAAATTCATCAGATCACTTTAAACATGAGTCAATAATGGTGCCATACTAACAACCCTTTATAAAACACTCTACGTAAAAATGCTTTAGGCATACAGCGTGGTATTACATATTTAAATAAAACGCCTTGCACAGTGCAATGTAGTCTTGACTGTAAGCATTACTTAACTCCCTTATGCATAGGGTGCTTTTACTTACTTCGCAATCATCAAAACTAAAAGTCATCAAACTGCGGCTAAAGGGCTTATTTGGCATAGCTTGTACTTGGCAGTGACGATTTAAATACAGCCCTTGCTGCTGTGCTAATGTTATAAATAACTGCGCCTCAGTGGTGGGTAAAATAAGATTAAAACGCGAATGTTGATGACTTAGGTGCCTAAACGCACCAAGCAGTTCTGCAAAGCTTAAACCATCGGTATGTCGAGCGATATTTCGCGCTGCATTATCACCTTTTAAACTGTGATTGAAATAAGGCGGATTAGCTATAACACAATCAAATAAACCAGCAGCCTCAAACTGCTGAATAGACTGATGGTAAATACTAATATCCGGCCAAGGGCTTTGCTGGCAATTTTGTAAAGCCTGCTGGTAGGCGGCTTCATCAACTTCAACCGCGCTCACCTTTAAATGTGGCGCTCGTTGCTTACACATTAGAGCCAGTAACCCTGTACCTGTTCCTATATCAAGTAACGTATTTGCGTGGCTTAAATCAGCCCATGCGCCCAGTAAAATACCATCGGTAGAGACCTTCATGGCGCACTGGTCGTGCTCAACCTTAAATTGTTTAAATGCAAAACCAGACATTTTTTCACCTTTTCATTCACCAAGCAGGTTTAAGTGCGTATAATTAACGGCAATTGTCCCCTATTTTTGACACTCTATGCAATTTTCTGAATTTGATCTTGATGATAAGCTACTCAATGCTATTAATAAAATGGGCTATGAAACTCCCACTAGCATTCAACAACAAGCCATTCCTGAGGCGTTGCAAGGACGCGATATTTTAGCGTCTGCACCAACAGGTACAGGTAAAACGGCGGCATTTTTAATTCCGGCAATTCAATATTTAATGGATTTTCCGCGTCGTGATCCGGGCTTTGCACGGGTATTAATTATGACCCCAACGCGCGAGCTTGCTTATCAAATTCATGAACAATGTGAGTTACTTGCAAAGCAAACCCAGTTAAAAATTGGGGTGGTTACCGGCGGTATAAACTACGGTACACACAAAGAAATTTTTGAAAATAATAACGACATTTTAATCGCCACACCTGGGCGTTTAATGGAGTATTTGGAAACCGAAAACTTCCACGCAGAAAACGTAGAAATGCTCATTCTTGATGAAGCCGACCGCATGCTCGACATGGGTTTTCGTAAAGAAATGCTGCGCATTTGTGATGAAGCTAAAAACCGTCGTCAGTGCTTTTTATTCTCAGCCACCCTTGAAGGTGACAGCGTAGAATTATTTGCTGAGCGTATTTTAAACGATCCCGCGCTACTTGAAGCCGAATCATCACGCAAAGAAAAAGCTAAAATACATCAATGGGTTCATTTAGCGGATGATTATCATCATAAACTTGAGCTATTAGTTAACACCTTAAATGGCCCTGATGTTAGTAAAGCGATTGTGTTTGTAAAAACCCGTGAGCGTCTTGAAACCCTTATTGGTGAACTAACCAATAACGGCGTAAAAGCTGCGTGGCTACGTGGTGAAATGCCACAAGACAAACGCATGAAAGCCATGGAAAATTTCCACAGTGGCAAAACTCGCATTTTGGTAGCAACTGATGTCGCCGCGCGCGGTATTGATGTAGCTGATATAAGCCACGTAATTAATTTTGATATGCCTCGCACTGCGGATGTATACGTACACCGTATTGGCCGTACGGGTCGTGCTGGTAAAAAAGGTATTGCAATTTCACTCATTGAAGCGCACGACATTGGCATACTTTACAAAGTAGAACGTTACATAGAGCAAAAGCTAAAACGCCGTGTATTTAAAGGATTAGAGCCAAAGCATAAAGAAGCCAAACCACCGGTTAAAAAGCGTAAAGATCCAGTAAAAATGAAAGCAAAGAAAAAAGCCAAAGCTAAAAAGAAAAAATAGCTTTAGCTTTAACACATTTAATTGAGCCGACGTTTGTCGGCTTTTTTGTGGCTTAAAAACAGTGAGTAAGCTATTCATAGTAATATGTAAAAAATACTTAGCTGAATAACTAATTAATAAAATAGTAATTTATTTCAAATAGTTAATCTTGGAATGAAACTTGTAACCCTATCGAATATACGAGTATTAAAACGCCGAGTAATGGCATTGTTTTTTAGTAACACACTAAGGATATAGTTATGAGTCGCATTAAATTTACTATCGGTTTTATTTCGTTTTGTTGTTTATTTTTATTAGCCTCTGCTTTTAAAGTCAGTGCAGCAACGCATTTAGCTGTAGTTAGCAGTGTGGCTACACAACCTAATTTACAACAATCTATTACTCATGAATTGCGCACTAACCCAAATTTAAAGTTAGAAAAACTAAACGTACACGTTAATGACGGTGACGTTGAACTTAAAGGCGAAGCCAATAACGGTTTTGAACGCGCTCTTGCACAAAAGTTTTTAGAAAATATGGATGGGGTTAAAATCATTCATAACAAAATTAGTGTCATTTAATATAACTTTTTCTTAACTAATACACTTAACTTATCCCTCAGCGCTGCTTGTTTCTCCAACACAAGCGGCGCTTTTTTATAGTTTGCACAATATAATTCACTGCAGAGCATATTCCCAAGCCAGTTTAAATACTTAATTAAATGCCTTTTAGTTTACGCATCAATCGCGACGCTCATTGCAGCTGCTTATACTTTTGAAACCTTTATTTATAAACACTTATTATAAAGCGCTTACATCAAGCTTGGGCTCTAGTTCGGTTGATTAAATAATCTATTTTGAGATGAGAAACCTTATCGATATAGTTTTCTAATTGAGACGTTTTTAAGGCAGTTAGCGCAAGGCTTTAATTACTTCAGGTTATCAATTGAGTCTGTTGTTCTTTCAAGGTTGAATTTGCAGCAGTCTGTTTGGTATTTAGCCAAAGG
>NZ_PNCN01000145.1:0-7351 GCF_005886135.1 Pseudoalteromonas sp. S4741
AATCATCTATTTTCAGCGCTAACTGCGTTGAATTTACTTGCAATAGGCTAGCTATTGACGCGTAATTTCGCCTTGTTTTCACTAAAAATCTCTAGCTAGAGAAAATAAACATAAATATCATTTTGATTCAATATGTTAGTAAATCTCTTAACCAGAGTTCAGGTTATTTAAATGGTGATGCTATTTATAAGGACTAATACTTGAAAGACTAAAGTCACTTTGCATAATAACTTGCCCATCAATGCCTTTAAGCTTTAATGAAATAGCAGGGTCGACTTGTTGCCAGTCTATACTTAAATCACCATAGTTAACATTATGTGTGTAATCACCGACACGATGCTGGTTAGGGCTAACGTCTTTCCACTTTTCTGTCAGGCCTGAGCTGGTCATTTCAATAAGCGGGTAATCAAGATTGTGTTGATACCTTGAAATCTCGCCCCAATGGGTATCGCCGCTGATGATCACCACGCCATTTACTTGGTGTTTTTTAATTAGCTCAAATAAACGGTTTCGATCCTCAGGAAAATTTGCCCACGACTCCCAACCGGTAAAATCAGGCAGTAACTGCAAGCTTGACGCTATTAGCTTTATTGCCGCTGGCTTTTTAAGCTCGGCTTCAAGCCATTGCCACTGTGCCTCTCCTAGCATTGATGCGCCTTTAACTTCAGTTGGACTGTACGGGCCTTGGTTATTTGCTTTACGCTTTGTAAAATACTCAAGTTCGCTCACTGAATTAAGCTTATCGCGATTAAAACGTAAGTCAGGCATGATCACCTGCACGGTTTGCTCGCCTTTGCCATACATGTACGAGGTATAAATACCATCAGGGCGGGTACGGCGTTTTGAATTAGCAGGTTCTTGCCAAAAGTCGAGCATAATTTGCCGCGATGCTTCTTTATGCGGATACTCTTTACCCGCATCGTTTTGACCATAATCGTGATCATCCCACATGGCTATTATTGGTGTTTTTGCGCGTAGTGCTTTAAAGCCAGGCTTTGCCCCAAGGCGTTGGTATTTATTTTTAAGTACAGCCATGTCGTTAGTATCGCCATAAATGTTATCGCCTAAAAAAATAAATAAATCACTCTGCTCTTTATTTATCGCATTAAATATAGGAATGTCTTTATCTTGATGCCCGCAAGAACCAAATAATATTTTAGACGGCGCAGCCATTGCTCCACTGCTAATCACAATAGTCAGTGACAGTGCAGAATAGGTAAGGGTTTTTAGTAACTGTTTCATTTTAAAATCTCGTTAATAGCCGGTGCCATATTAGGGTTAATTATGTGTGGATTTTGCCCAAGTGCTTTTAAAACGGTGGCGGCAACTTGCGCTTGTTTAAGCTCGTTTTTAGTTTTCATTAAACCGTTATTTTTAATTGCAGGGCCAATAGCTGCCAGCCAAATATGCTCAGAGCCAATAATTCCCTCAGGAAATGCCTTTTTACCCTGCTTCGACTTTGCTAATGCCCGTTTAGAGCTGTGATGTTGCCAATCGTTTGCGTAGCTGCCACGCCCATGATCGGTGGTAACAATTAACGTAGTATTATTTTTATAACCTGGGGTACTTTGAATGGTTTGCCACAAATCATTTAAAAATGCATCGCTTTGTTTGGCCGACTTTAAATAGGCATCGTAATGCCCATCGTGAGCAAAGTCGTCAGTCTCTCCTAAACTAATCACCAGTAGTCTTGGTTTTATCGCCAGCATATACGCTTTGGCAAAACGATAGGTAAAACTATCAAGCCGTACATTGTGCCATGGGCTGGGGATTTCTGTTTGTAATGCGTTTAACAGGGGCGCATCGGCAAATAAATCATCGGCAATAGGCATAAATCCTGCGTTTACATACACATGACTACGCTTAGTATTTACAATGTAAGGAAACACATCCCAACTACCAAATAATGCGGTGCTGTCTTTAAATTCAGGTTGGGCGTTTAAACGCTCTAAAATAGTTTTATTTGGGTTGAATACCTTGTCGTTACTGTTGATACTTTCATCCATTTCACCAGTAAGAATTTCGTTATACCCAGGGTATGAAAAATACCACGGATTACTCACCGACATAGTTGAGCCTTTAGCCCTATTGCCAATAATAACGCCTTGTTTTGCGATAGTTTGAGTTAAAAATGGCATTAACAACTGTTGGCGCTGTTGCACACTTTCATCCCAAAATTCATTGCTTAACTGTGCTGGTTGCTTAACAAACTCTTTATTATTGAGCAGGTTTTTATCGGCACCATTAAATACTTCCTGCCAGCGCACGCCGTCAAGGGTGACTAGCACTACATTTTGTTGAGCAGCCAATGCCACATTATTAAACAATAAAATTAAACTTAACCCGATAATTTTTATCATGCTTTTCATGGTGTTCTCATCAACTTTATATAGTAAAAAGCCCATCGATGATGGGCTTATATAAGATTACTTTAGGTTTAAAAAGTAGCCGTTAACGTCACGGCTGCTGTGCGTGGGGCGCCAATAAAGTAAGTACTCCCATTGCCCGTACCACCTGCCAAGTAACTTTTATCGGTAATGTTATAAACCACAAAGGCAATATCAACGGCTTTAAACGGGCCTGCGTTAACTTCGGCTGAATAACCTGCGTTTAAATCAAGCACGGTATAGCCATCAACGTCGCCGCGCTCACCGGTGTATTTAGCCGATAAACCAAAGCGGAAATCGCCACTGTAGTAATCGGTTGATAGCACAAATAAATCATCCACTGAGTCAATTACTTTGCCTCCTGCCTCAAAGCCTGGCGCATCGCCTTTGTATTCAGAGCTATTATTGGTGTATGAGCTATATACATTCCACTCATTATTAAGCATATAACTTGCTGACAGCTCTAGGCCTTTGGACTCAATACCGCCCACATTGAGGTATGAGCCGTTTGTGCCTATGGTGTAGTCTATACCGCCGGTATCGCTGCCAGGTGCTATAAAGGTGATGCGGTTATCAAACTCAATTGAATAGGCCGTTGCTGTTAATTTAAGTGCATTATTTTGATAGCGTACACCCAGGTCAATATTTTCAGCGGTTTCTGGCTTAATAGCTGATAAGTCAGAGCTATCGCGTTCAAGCACACCGTCTTTAATGGCGGCAAAGTTTTCGCTATAGCTGGTAAATAGCTCAGTATTACTATTTAGCTGATACAAAATGCCGCCACTAAATAGTAGGTCTGAATCACTGTTTACTTTAGCTGTTGTGGCGTTTTTATAGTGGTCATACTTTTCTATATCCACTAAGTATTTTTTTACCCCTAGGTTTAAGGTAAGGTCACCTAGTGTCATTGAGTCTTGTGCATACCATTTAAGCGTATCAGTCTCAAAGGTGTTTTTGTATTGCGTCCAGTATGGGGTGTTATCAAAATGATGATAAATACGGGCATCGATTACTTTATGCCAATCACGCGACTCATCACGGTCACTTTGCTCATACCAAAAACCCGCTTCTATATCGTGTATGCCAAAGCTAGCCTGATAATTAGCAGTTACCCCTAAACGATCTTTATTGTAATGAGTATGACGATAAGACATAACAGGCGTTGCATCAGCGTCGTAACACGCAGGATTAAGCTCAGGGTCCGACTCCCACGGCCAATTTAAACTTGCGGTACAACCTGCGTTCGGTGCAAGTGGATTACCGTTGCTATCTGTAAAGCCATAAGAGCCTGCGTTTGTGCCCCCCTCGGTGGTTGGGTTGCCATTTTCATCTACAGGGGACGTTAAATAAGGTGGGATCCAATCGCCACGACCAGAATTTTTATGATAATACGGGCTAACGGTTAATAATGATGTTGGAGAAATCGCGTATTCAAATTTTAAATAGCCTAGGGTATTTTCACGTAATGTGCCCCAACCTTCTGCAAACATTTGGTCAAAGTGCGGAACGCCTGTCCAGTTCCATGTTAGCTGATCCCAATCAGGGGTTTGCTCAAATTGTTCTAGGCTCACGCTATTGTAGTTGGTCTCGCTTACATCGTCGTACGATACACGCCCTGTAATAGTTAAATTATCAAGAGTGGTAACAAATTTCGCTTCAGCGTGTTGGTTATCTTTACCGCCATTGCTGCCTGAGCCAATCCAGCGGCTGGTATCGGTTTGTGAGTAACTCACGTACGCTTGGGTATTTTCGAAAATGGTGCCAGCTTCGTGCTTAACATAATAACGCGAAGCGTCGTGACTGCCTGAGGTATAAGCAAAAGTGGTGCTTTTATCTAAACTCGGTGCTTTACTTACAAAATTAAAAGTACCGCCTAATGCCTCTAATGAGGCCGATTTAATGTCTGAGGTACCTTGGCCAACTTCCACTGTCACCAAGTTTTCGCTATCGAGATAACGATTCGCTTTAGCTCCGCCACCATAATTAGAGCCACCATTAGGAATGCCGTCTATCGTCATACCTAATTGCTGTTGGTTAGAGTCAATACTAAAACCACGCATGGTGATAGTTGTTGACCAATCGTCGCCGCCAAATGCGTCGCCTTCGTTTATGCTAATGCCAGGTAAGTTATCTATTACTGATAACACGCTCGATACCGAGCTTTGTTGCTCAAGCATGGCAGGCTCAATAACGTTGTTTGCATAACTGGTTGGTTTTGCAGTAACGGTTACTTCTTCTATCACGTCATCGTTAGCATAAGCAGATGTTGATACCGCCATGGCCACAGCCATGCTCAAAATCGATTTATTTTTTAAAGCGCACATTGTTGTCCCGTTTGTTTCTAATTATAAAAGGTAATGATGAAAGCGGGCACAGTCTATTTTTTAAATATGACAACGAGGGGCAATTTTATTGACAGCAAGATTAAACAATTATGAGTAAATTATGGCAAATAAATGTATAAAAAAAGACACTCACAGTTGTCCATGAGTGTCCTATAGTTTTTACTAAATTAGCTGCTATTTCAATTCAGCTAGCATTTCATCACTGTAAGCTGTGACTTCTTCGCCGTTTTTAATTTTGCTAATGTAATCTGGGTTAGCAATTAGCGGGCGACCAATAGCAATTAAATCAAATTTATTGTCGTTAATCGCTTCTTTGGCAGTTTCGAAACTATAACTACCTACCCCCACTAAGGTACTTGCATAACCAGCTCGTAAAAATTCAGAGGTTGATTTACCTTCTAGTGAATCAAAACGCATGCTGTCGTCAAAAATACCGCCATGTAAATAAGCTAACTTGCGGTTTTCAAGCTCTGGTAATAAGTAGTCAAATACTGCTTTATCGCGATTGTCTTCGCTCATATTAAAATAAGCACCTGGCGTTAAACGTATTGCGGTGCGTTCATTGCCTACTACATTAATAACTGCATCGGTTACTTCCAGTGCAAAGCGCGACATGTTTTCTGGTGTTTGGCCGTACTCGTCATCACGTTTATTTGCCGCATAATGTAAAAATTGGTCAATTAAATAGCCATTAGCACCATGAATTTCCACGCCGTCAAAACCCGCTTCCATCGCATTTTCTGCGGCTTTAGCGTAATCGGCCACTAAGCCTTTAATATCATCTTTAGTGGCAGCTTTTGGCGTAATATAAGTTAGCTCGCGCATACGCGGTACTGAACCTTCAACCCCTATTGCAGATGGCGCCAAAACATCACCACCAAAAAAGTGAGGGTGAGCAACACGGCCAACATGCCATAGTTGTGCAAACATTTTTCCGCCATTGGCATGTACTGCATCAGTGACTTTTTTCCAACCTTGAATTTGTTCGCTAGTGAAAAGCCCAGGTGTATTTGGATAACCTTGAGCATCAGCACGGATAATAATGCCTTCACTAATAATTAAGCCTACATCAGCACGGCGAGCGTAGTAATCAACCATAGCTTGTGTAGGCACTAAATTGTCATCTGCCATACAACGAGTTAGTGGTGCCATTAGTACACGGTTTTGCAGTTCAATGCTGTTATTTAATTTAAAAGGTGAAAGTAAGTCTGTCGACATAATGTTTATCCTTTGTTGAATGTACATTCAAGATAAGGTCACTTGAATGAATATTCAAGTATAATTTTGAAACTTTGTTCAAGATTGCGTAAACTGCTTTACCTAAACGCTGCTTAAAGTAGGATTATTGCTGAAAGTTCGCTTTACCTACTCTGCCAACGAGAAGAGTCATTATGAGAACTGCAGAATTTGATACAGAGTTTGTACTGCGCCAAGCAATGGCGATGTTTATGCTTCATGGCTATGCAAAAACCAGTATGCAAAAACTGACTCAAGCAACCCATTTACATCCAGGCTCGTTATACGCGGCATTTGGAAGTAAAAAAGGCATTTTTTTAGCCGCTACTGAGCAATACCAAACCGATCGCAATACACAGTTTACGGCGCTGTTTGAGCACAGCAGTTGTATTTTAGATACGCTGAAACAATACCTTAATATCATTGTGCAAGAATGCGTTGACGGTGAAGCAACCAAAGTGTGCCTGCTCACAAAAAGCATTAGCGAGGTAGAGGGTAACGATCCACAAATTTGCCACGTATTGCGTACTAATTTAACTGCATATGAGCACGCTTTTGCGCAGCAGTTACAAAAAGCAATTGATAATAAAGAAATTACCAATGGCCGAAGTGCCATAGAGCTGGCACGATTTTGTGTTATGGGTATATATGGATTACGCACCTACGCATTAACAAACCAAGACCCCGACGCACTAAACCAACTAGCCAATGAGCTACTAGCAGCTATCAGCTAAACTAAATTTTAAAGCGCAGCAGCTCGCTGCTCTTTGTATACTCCACAGTGAGAGAGAGCCAAAATGACCACCGATAATTTATCAAAGCAAGACGACGTAATTTTAGGCCTTGGCGCAAAAAAACGACTCGCATACATGTACGAAACCGTGCAGCAATTTAAGCAAGTGTGGATTTTAAACGATGACGACGGCTGCGTAATGCTCACTAACGAGGACGACGATTGCGTGCCGGTATGGCCAACACGAGAGTTCGCACAAGCTTGGGCAACCGGCGAATGGCAAGGCTGTACACCTAAAGCAATTCCAACAAACGATTGGTTTAGCCGCTGGACACCTGGCCTTGAAGAAGACGACTTACTGGTGGCCGTGTTCCCTACCGAAGAAGACGACGGCACAATTTTATTCCCTGATGAGTTTCAAGCCCAGTTGAGTAAATCAATTAGAAGTACTAAATTTTAGGGCCTGTTGACCTTTCAGGATTAAAATTTGTTCAATCTAGGGGCCATTTAATCGCGGCGCGAGGTTTGTAACCTAGTGGGCTAAGTAAAAACCGAGCAACAAAGAGTAAACCCCCCTTGGGTCGAACCCAAAGGGCAGCGCGTGTTTGGCATTTATGCTGCGTTATCGCCTATTTATGTGAAATAACACC
>NZ_PNCN01000146.1:0-8009 GCF_005886135.1 Pseudoalteromonas sp. S4741
GATGAACTCGGGGCGATTCATCTAAATTTATAAATAGTTCGAAAGTTAGCTGATGAGTTTATGAATATAAATTATTAAAACGAATGTGAACTAGAGCTGTCTTCCTAAAACATAACCATTAATTAGATTAAGAATTCTTACCTTTGATGACCTACACCCTTAGACCCTACCAGAGCGAGGCGGTTGAACGCACCGTTTTTCACTTTAGAAAAACCAATGATCCTGCTGTCATTGTGCTGCCTACAGGTGCGGGTAAAAGTTTGGTGATAGCTGAGCTTGCGCGTATTGCTAAACAAAAAATATTGGTGTTGGCGCACGTAAAAGAATTGGTTGAGCAAAATGCTCAAAAGTATAAAAGCTTTGGTCTTGAGGCAAGTATATTTTCAGCCGGACTCAAAGAGAAGTCGTTAATCCACCAAGTTACTTTTGCCAGTGTGCAGTCGTTATCGCGTAATTTAGACAAACTTAATGAGCACTACTCACTACTTATTATTGATGAGTGCCACAGAGTAAATGGCGAAAAGAAAAGCCAGTACGGAAAAGTTATTAATGCGCTTAAATCTCACAACTCTGAATTAAAAGTATTAGGTTTAACCGCGACGCCTTACCGACTAGGGTTAGGCTGGATTTATCATTATCATTACCATGGCTTTGTAAGAGGCAATAAAGAGAGCCCATTCAAACACTGTATTTTTGAATTACCTTTGCGCTATATGATTAAGCATAACTACTTAACTCCCCCTAAAGAGGTTGATGCTGCGATTAGCCATTATGACTTTTCATCTTTAAGTAGTAATGCATTTGGGCAATATAGCAATGAGGACATGAATGCGCTGTTAAAAAAATCGACTCGTGCAACTCAAACAATTTTACAACAGGTTATACAATACAGTGAAAATCGTTACGGCGTGATGATTTTTGCAGCTACGGTTATGCATGCACAAGAGATAATGACTTATTTACCTGAGGATCACAGTGCGCTGATCACGGGGGATACGCCAAATAGCGAACGCGATAAAATAATAAAGCAGTTTAAAGCTAAACAGTTAAAATATTTAGTAAATATATCAGTACTGACGACGGGTTTTGATGCCCCTCATGTTGATTTTATAGCTATTTTACGGCCCACGGAGTCGGTAAGTTTATACCAGCAAATTGTCGGGAGAGGCTTGAGGTTAGCTGAGGGTAAAGATGATTGTTTAGTGATTGACTATGCAGGCAATGGCTTTGACTTATTCTACCCAGAAGTGGGAGATAAAAAAGGCGATAGCGATAATGAACCCGTGCAAGTGCTGTGTCCTGGGTGTGGCTTTGCCAATATATTTTGGGGAAAAACAGATGCTGATGGCAAAGTAATCGAGCACTTCGGCAGGCGTTGTAAAGGTTTGCTAGAAGATGATAACGGTTTAAGCGAGCAATGCGATTACCGCTTTCGTTTTAAAGAGTGTGAGCAGTGCGGCGCACAAAATGATATTGCTGCTCGAAAATGCCATGATTGTGACGCTGTGATGGCTGACCCTGATGATAAGCTGCGCAATGCGTTAAACCTTAAAGACGCATTAGTTCTACGTTGTAGCGGCTTGAGTGTGGTAAAACTTAAAGAGCAATTGTTAAAAATCACTTATTTTGATGAAGACGGAGCCAGTTGTGATGAAATTTTTGATTTATCAAACAAAGGATCACAGTATTACTTTAATAAGCAATTTGGTAAGCGTGTAGGGCAGGGCCAATCACCCATTGAATTTACCAGTGCAGAGCAAGTTATAAAAGCGCAGTTTGATTTAATACCACCGGATTTTGTGATTGCGCGAAAAAGTAAAAAATATGGCTGGAAAGTAGCAGATAAACTTTTTGATTATAAAGGCAGCTTCAGAAAAGCAAACCAGCTAAGTCGATAGACTAAGCTGGATATCATTCATCATTTAAATTAGGGATTATGCCTCTTCTGCGTCTAATCCCCAGCCATCACCATAGCCATTAAAGCTGTTCGCTATGCTTTCAATGTATTGTTCTGCTTGGCCTAACAGTGCATGTTCAGGCACCATTTGTACATGGGCAATTACTTCCCAAACGCCGGTATCTTTGCATTTTTCAACATCAGCAGTTTGCACTAATGCATCGTTTACAATCTCAGTTGCAAATTTTTTGGCATCAACCTGTTGTTCAAATAAAATGTAAAAATCAATTTGTTGCATTTTACTTAAATCTACACCAGCGGCGGAAATTTCAGCAAGTAGCTGGCCATTGTCATCATCAGGGAATTGCATTAAAAAACTCATTAATTTTATTTTGTACTCGTTATAGCTATTGTAACCAAAATAAACCGTTAACGCGTACTAAATTTTGACTGCATTTTTGAGTGTTAATTGCGATTAAGTTAATGTTAGGCTCATTGTGGCTATGGTATTATATTCCTGTTTAGCGGTTTATTTTATGGATACCACAGTAAGGATATTTACTTGTTCAATCAGCTTTTAAAGTTTTTTTGTTTTTTTTGCTTATTAGTAAGCCTGTCTTCTATTGCCTCTGAAAATATAATTGAAGATTATGAAATTAAAGGGATCAGTGGCGACTTAGAAAATAACGTTGCACTTTATTTAAAACAACTTGTTGGTGAAAAACCAACCCGTACACTTCGTCGGTATGCAAAAACGCAAGTTGAGAACAGTATCAAAGCCTTAGGTTATTACAGTCCAGTAGTAAATATTGATTTTGATAAAGACGAGCGCGAACTTTTTGTAAATATAGAGCGAGGCCCAGCCACACGTATTGAGTCACTTAATATAACTATTAATGGTGAAGCAAAACAGGATCCGTTCGTTCAAAAAACGATTGAAGATCTTAATTTAAAACAAGGTGATATTTTAAATCATGGGGTTTATAGCAGCGCGCATAAAAAAATAGAGTCAGTGTTGCTAGAGTATGGATATTTCGATGCAAAATGGCCTGTTAGAAAATTTGAAGTATCACTCAAAAAACACAGCGCAACCATTACTTTTACTATTGATAGCGGTGTTCGTTATCAATTTGGTGATATTTTAATTGCCAGAAATACTCCAGCCGAAAAATATATCCGCTCTTTGGCGCCATTTAAAATGGGTCAGTCGTACAAAGCATCCTATATTGCCGATTATAATCTTGATTTATCAAGTACCCCTTATTTTAAGAGCGTGCGTGTTTACGCCGATATTACAGCGAGAAAAAACAAGCAAGTTCCTATAAAAGTCGATGTGTTACATAAACCAGAAAATAGTTATGAAATTGGTGGTGGCTTTAGTACAGATTTAGGGCCGAAAGTACGTTTTAAATGGAGTAAACCATGGATCACCGATAACGGGCACTATCTTGAAAGCAATTTAAATGTTTCTCAAAAACAGCAAGATATTTCCATGGCTTACACCGTGCCGGTGAATGATCCGAACGATGATTTATGGCGCTTTTCTGTCGGTTATAAGTTGGAAGATGAATTAACCAATGAAACCTACAGTGAAATACTAACAGGTCAGTTACAGCGCCAGTGGTTAACTGAGCATAAATGGGTACGAACGGCTTTTTTAAGGCGTGAGCAAGAAACCTACCGCATAGGGGATGACGAAGAAAAAACAAGTGAAATGTTAATGCCTGGGATCAGTTATGCGCGTAAACAATCAAAGGGTGGCACCACACCTTATTGGGGGGAGCAGTGGTCTATTTCAGCTGAGTTTGGACTCGATAGCGTACTCTCAAGTACCAATTTGGTTAGAGTTCAATTACAGCATGCTTGGTTACGTACTTACCTTGACCGCCATCTGATCTTTTTAAAAGCAAACGTGGGCGCAATGATTGTTAATGATATAAATAACGTGCCATTTTCTTTGCGATTTTATGCCGGTGGCGATCAAAGTGTCAGGGGTTTTGCTTATCAGTCGATTTCTCCGCAAAACGAGCAGGGTGAGCGTATTGGTGGTAAATATTTATTAGCGAGTACCGTTGAATACAACTACCAATTTGCTAAAAATTGGCGGGCTGCGCTGTTTGTTGATGGGGGGACCGCAACCAATGATTTTTCAGAACAATTTGAGGTAGGTGCAGGATTTGGTTTTCGCTATTTAACACCGGTTGGTCCGATAAGAGTTGATCACGCGTGGGGGCTCACAAAAGAAAGTAAAAGTACCCGTTTAAGTATTACCATAGGGCCTGAA
This sequence comes from Pseudoalteromonas sp. S4741, assembly GCF_005886135.1. NCBI lineage: Bacteria > Pseudomonadati > Pseudomonadota > Gammaproteobacteria > Alteromonadales > Pseudoalteromonadaceae > Pseudoalteromonas > Pseudoalteromonas sp. S4741. The sequence continues at coordinate 4,182 of NZ_PNCN01000146.1, forward strand.
ATTTAATGTCAGTATTTAAAAAAGTAACGGCGATAATTAGCGCCGTTTTAGCAACGCTGTTAGTTACACTGTTTTGCGTTTTGTTTACTGCCCCAGGTAATCAATTGCTTGCTTATACAGCGAATAAATTGGTTGATGGCTTAACCATTGAAATAAAAAATGGCCGATTTTTATACAATGACACGTTTAACTTACAGTTTGACCAAAATGGCGTAAGTGTTAATGCACAGCAACTAAAGATAGATTTATTTTGGTGGCAATGTGATGGTATTTGTATTGATAATTTAAGCGCTAAGTCGATTAAATTAACCTTGCCAAAAAGCGCTGAGAATAAAGATGAGACGCCAACCGAAGCATTAGAAAAAATAACCTTACCCTTTAATATTGCATTAAAAAATCTAGCTATTGATGAATTTATTTTAAATCATTCAAGTGCAAATGTAACACTTAACACTCTGCAATTGTCGGCAAAGGCTGAAGGGTCTGATGTTACAATTAAACGCTTGACCATTCCTCGTATTAATGTGGTATTAAAAGAGCAAACCGCAGCTCAACAAGCAGCGGCTAATCAACAAACAACAACGGCTATTAAGGAATTACCAGCTTTACCCAATATCGATTTTATCTCACCACTTAACATCAATGTTGAGCAGTTCAATATCACCAACGTGACAATAAATCAGGGCGAGCAACACTATTCAATTAATGATATTGCTCTGCAAATGAGCGTAGAAGATGCCACTATTAAGGTACAGTCACTATCGGCAGGTTATCAGCAGTGGCAGTTAAAAACTCAGCTTGATGCAACACTTGAAGGGGCAATGCCAATTAACGGCAACATTAGCTTAAAAGGGAATGAACATGGAGCTACTCTTGATATAAATGGTGATCTAGCCAAGCTTAACATTGCGCTTGATACCACAGGATTATTTCCTTTAAATTTGAGAGCAACAGCCAATCTCAAACAGAAAAATTATCCCTTTAGTGTTAATGGCAAAATTAATCAATGGCTTATTAATACACAAAGTAATGAGCTAAAGGTTAAAAACATCAATTTAAGTGCCCAAGGTAATGCTAACGACTATCAATTAAGTTTAACGGGTAATACTCAGCTAGATGCTTATCCAAGTGTAGATTTAAATGCTCAGCTAAAAGGCACACTAAACAAGGCAACGCTTGAAACGCTTGCTTTAAAAGCTAACGATAGCGCTGCGAATATTAAAGCACAGCTTGATTGGCAACAGGGAATTAAAGCGGATTTCACCGGCGTTTTATCAAATTTAAAAGCGCAATACTTAACCGATGCCCTAACCAGTGATGTTTCAGGGACGTTTAAAGGCGTATTTAACGCCCAAGCCGATACCTGGCAGCTAAGAATGAACAATACTAAGCTAGCCGGCTTACTGAACAACGTTCCCTTAGAGTTTGCTGCAAACTTTAAGTTAGATAATCAATTAAAAGCCGATATCGATAGTTTTTATTTAAGTAGTGGTACTAACAAGTTAACTTTGAATGGGCAGGTAGATGATACATGGCAAGTTGACGGTGATATTACGCTTAATAGTGATGAGCAGGCTAATCTGCCTTTTATTGCTAACGGTAAAGCGGACTTAAAAGTACGCGGCAACAGATTAACCCCTTCGGTTGACTTAGTTGTTATGCTAGAGCGCTTTATTTTTAATGAGATAAACATTAATAAACTCGCTATAAAATCTCAATTAGATACGGCCGCTGATTGGCAAACTGATCTCAGTGTTAATGTTGCATCTGCACTGGTCGCTGGGCAGCAAATTAATAATATAAACATAGCTGCCAGTGGTGATAAAACAGATCATCAACTTAGCGCGTCGATTGATGCCGAAAAAGGCGCGGTGGAACTTGAGCTTAATGGCAAAATGAAAAATGCCATTTGGAATGGTGAGCTAAGTGACATAACCCTTAGTGATAAAAAGCTGAGTTTTAATAATACTAAAAAAATATCCGTTATGGTGAATACACAAAACGGGGATTTTGATGTGAGCGCTCATTGTTGGCAATCAGCTCAAAGTAAGTTGTGTATAGATACCTTGTCGCAAACAAAAGCGCTAGGGCAGTTTAATGCAAAGCTTGCTAACCTCTCACTTGCAGAGCTTAAGCACTTATTACCAGATAATATTCGCACACGCGGAGACTTAACAGGTGATTTTGCTGCTAATTGGCAGTCAGGTGCACTTAAAACCCTCAGAGCCAATGTAAATTCTAATGGATTAAATGCAGTGCTAACCTCAGAAGAGGATCGATTTAAACTCCCAATAGAAACACTCAGTATTCGTGCTTTTTCAGATTCGCAGGTTGGTAAAATTGAAGCTAACTTGGCATCCAGTGTGTTAGGTAAAATAGCTACCGATATAAATATTGACGACATTCAAAATACACAAACACTCTCTGGTAACGTTAATATAGATAAAATTTTACTCTCAGACATTCAGCCATTTTTAGATACGCTTGAGCAACTTAAAGGGGCAATCAGCGGACAGGTTACATTAGCTGGAACGCTCAAAGATCCTCAGTTAGATGGTGAGCTTAATATAGCAGACATTAATTTAGAGGGAGAGCAATTACCCGTTGCACTTAAAGACTCTAATATACATATTTTATTTAATAAAACCACGGCAACAATTAAAGGTAACTTAAGTGATCCTCAAGGCGGGCAAGTTAAACTTACCGGTGATGTTGATTGGCAAGGTGAGCAACCCGCGGTTAATGTTGCAGTTGTTGGCAATGAGTTTTTTGTTAGAGCGCAGCAGGGTGTGATATTTAAAGTATCACCAGATCTAAAAATCGGCATAGCAGATAACGCGCTTAACCTTGTTGGTGAAGTGGTTGTGCCTTATGGACGTATAGAAATTGAAGAGCTGCCCGAGGGCGCAGTGCAAGTAAGCGATGATGAAATAATTATTGATCAAAAAACACAAGCGGCTAAAAAAGTCCCTTTTGATTATGATGTAGGCTTAAAAGTAACAGTAAAAAATGATGTAAAAGTCGAATCGTTTGGACTCAAGTCTAAAGTAACTGGTGATTTAGCGCTTAAAATGAGCCAAGGTACACCAATTATTGCAACCGGAGAGCTTAATTTAATAGAAGGGACGTATTTAGCCTTCGGGCAAGACTTGATAATTAGAACAGGGCAAGTAGGTTTTAGTGGCGGAATCGACAAACCGTATCTCAACATTAAAGCGATTCGTAACCCAGATAATACCGCTGATGGTGTGATTGCCGGGGTGACTTTAACCGGCAGTGTTGAGCAACCTACGTTAAAAGTATTTTCTGAGCCTGCGATGGATCAAGCCCAAGCCTTAGCCTATTTACTCAATGGGCAACCATTAGGAGAGGGCGACAGCTCTACAGATGCTATGTTAACTCAGTTATTACTTTCTCAAGGTGTGAGTCGCAGTGAGGGAGTGGTTTCTAAGGTGGGTGAAACCTTTGGTTTATCTGATGTAAGCTTAAGCTCTAAAGGCAGTGGTGAGCAAACAAAAGTAGAGATATCAGGTTATATAGCCCCAAGCTTACAGGTTAAGTACAGTGTCGGGGTATTCGACTCACTCAGTGAAGTGGCTGTGCGCTACCAGTTACTCTCTAAACTATACATAGAAATAACCAGTGGCTTATACCAAAACGTAGACATACTGTATAAGTTTGATTGGGACTAGGGTCTGTTGACCTTTGCGGATTAAAATTTGTTCAAACTAGGGGTGGTTTAATCGCGGCGCGAGGTTTGTAACCTAGTGGGCTAAGTAAAAACCGAGCAACAAAGAGTAAATCGCCCCTAGGCAGAACCCTTCGGGC
>NZ_PNCN01000147.1:0-482 GCF_005886135.1 Pseudoalteromonas sp. S4741
CAAGAATTCACTTAAAATGCGTTTTCATGTACGGGACTATCACCCTGTATCGTGGCACTTTCCAGAGCCTTCCATTAACACATAATAAGCTTAAGGGCTGTTCCGATTTCGCTCGCCGCTACTCTCGGAATCTCGGTTGATTTCTTTTCCTACGGGTACTTAGATGTTTCAGTTCTCCGCGTTCGCCTCGTTAACCTATGTATTCAGTTAACGATACCTGCAAGCAGGTGGGTTTCCCCATTCGGAAATCCTAGTCTCAAGTGCTTTTTACTAGCTTGACTAGGCTTATCGCAAGTTAATACGTCCTTCATCGCCTCCAACTGCCAAGGCATCCACCGTGTACGCTTAGTCACTTAACCATACAACCCAAACGGGTCTTTGTTTTGTGACAGTTTAACTTCGCCAGAAGTTAATATTGAATACTAAAGTAGATACCAATTAACTATTCTATTGAATAATTAATTGCATTTTTTACTTTTGAA
>NZ_PNCN01000148.1:0-8499 GCF_005886135.1 Pseudoalteromonas sp. S4741
ACCTACATCCATGTAGGCAACAAAGAGTAAATCGCCCCTAGGAAGAACCCTTCGGGCAGCGCCTGTTTGGCATTGATGCTGCGTTATCGCCTATTTATGGGGAATAACCACACCACATAGGCGCTGCCTTGCCTAAATACCAAACAGACTGCTGCAAATTTAATCTTAAAAGGTCAACAGACCCTAATAATAAAAATTGGTAAAACAACCAGATGCGCTTAAGCACTATAAAATTAGCGGGCTTTAAATCGTTTGTAGAGCCCACTAAAATTCCATTTCCAGATCAAATGACGTGTGTTGTCGGCCCTAATGGCTGTGGCAAATCAAACGTGATTGATGCGGTGCGATGGGTGCTTGGTGAAAGCTCAGCTAAAAATTTACGTGGCGATGCCATGACGGATGTCATTTTTAATGGCTCCACTAACCGCAAGCCCATTTCGCAAGCCTCTGTTGAACTCATATTTGATAATACCCAAGGTAAATTACCCAATACCTTTGCTGATCGAAGCCAAGTGGCTATCAAGCGTTTGGTGACTCGCGATGGCCAATCGCTGTACTTTTTAAATGGTAGCAAATGCCGCAAACGTGATATTATCGATATATTTTTAGGCACGGGGCTTGGGCCGCGTAGTTACGCCATTATAGAACAAGGGATGATCTCGCGTTTAATTGAGAGCAAACCGCAAGAGCTACGTATTTTTTTAGAAGAAGCCGCAGGGGTCTCTAAATACAAAGAGCGCCGCCGAGAAACACAAACACGCATAAAAAGCACCCGAGAAAACCTAGAGCGACTCCTCGATGTTCGCCAAGAGCTACAAAACCAGCTTGACAAACTGGCGGTACAATCGGTTGATGCTAAGAAATATCGCGAATTTAAAACCCAAGAACGCACTTTAAAGGGGCAAATAGCGGTATTAAAATGGCAAAAGCTGCATCAGCAACAAGTTGATAAAAGCGCACAAATAAAAAAACTGGATGAACAAATCAGCTTTTTTAAAACGGCGCATTCAGGCCATGATGATGTGCTGGCAAGTCTTGAAGCTCAAGTACAAGTTCAGCAAGATAAACTTAATGATGCACAGCAACAACAGCACCATACGCATACCGAATTGACTCGCAGTGAACAGCAGCAAATTAGCATTAAACAACAAACGCTGTCACTGAAACAAAATTTAGCCAAGTTAGAGCAACAAAAAAATCAAAGTGAAGAAGTCAAAACGCAGCAACAAAGTCTCTGCCAAGAGTTAGATGACAGCTTACAACAGGCTGTAGAGCATAACTTAATGTGTAGCGAGCAGGTTATAGAGCTTACCGAAGAGGTTAATAGGCTGCTGGAGATTAAAAATGCCGACACATCACACTGGCAATCACTAACAGAAGATTATCAACAATTGCATAATCAGCAGTTAGCGCATACCAACGCAGTAAAACACACAGAACAAAAAATCAGTTATGTTAAGCAACAACTAACGCAGCTTGATGAGCAAATAGATGAGTTAAAACACAGTGAGATAGAGCAGCTATTAACTCAGCAACAACAGCACAGACAGGCCCTGACTGAGCAGCTAGCGAAAGCGCAAACGGCTCACAGTAAAGGCCAAACTGCGCAAACTGCTCAGCAGCAACAGCTAGATGATGCACAGCAAGATTGGCAGCATTTATTTCAGCAAGTTAATGAATTAAAAGCCGGCATAGCGGGGCTACAAACTACTCTTGGGCTTGAAAAAAGCAGCGATGAAAGTTTAACCTTATTTAAGCAGTTAACTGTTCAGTCGGGTTATGAGTTTTTAGTCGAGCAGGCGCTGTCATCACTTGAGCATATTCATATATCACAAGGTAAAGCAGAAAATAGCACGTGGGAAATTGCATCGCAGTCTGCAGCTAAGCACAGTATTGCCGCGTTTATTACCTCAGGCGTGTATCCTGAGTTATTAAATCATATTGCTTATGATGAAGCCGGCGATATAAGCGCACTTAACGACAATAGTTATATTGCGGTTATAGATAAGCAAGGGGCATTACACGGTCGAAACTGGCATGTAAGTGGCGATAAAAATACAGAAAATTCCTTATTATTAATGCACAAAAAACTCAAGCAGCAAGAAACCTTACTTGAGCAACAACAACAGGCATTGACGGACGCACACTCCACACTTGAAGAACATAAAACGCAGGCTGCATTAATAACCGAGCAGCAAAATGAGCGCAAAGACACTATTCATCAATTAGCACAACAACTTGCTGTAGCAACAACGCGTGGTGATATGCTTAAAGCGCAAGCTGATCAGCATCTGCAGCAGCTAACAAAATTACAACAACAGCGTCTGCCTCTGCTAGAGCAACAACAGCAGTTAAGCGAATTATTGAGCGAAGAGCTTGATAAAAATGAACAGCTTACACAGCAGTTACAGGCCTTAGCTGAAGAGCTTAACCAAGCCGATAGCACACGCACAAATAGTGATGAGCGTTACAAACAAGCTTTGAGTAATGCTGAACAATATAAAACACTAGCGCATCAAGCAAACCTTAATGAGCAAAAAGCACGAAGTGAATGGCAGCTCAGTCAAACTAAACTTAGCCATGCTGTACAGGCGTTTACTAGTGCCGAAGAGGGTGCGCAAGAGATAATAGAGCAGATTGAAGCGTTACTTATTCCTGAGCAAGAGCTTGCACTAAGTATTGAGCAATTATTAGTACAGCACCAACAAGGCGAACAAATGCTTGCGGATTTACAACAACAGCTAGCTCAAGCAAAACAAGAATTACAAAACAAACAAGCGAGTTTAAAAACGTCACAAGCTGAGCTGGTGGCACTGCAAGAGCAGCATCAAAAGCTGAGTATTGAAGAACAAAGCTTATTAATTAAAGCGCAAGCGGTACTAGAGCCACTTAGTGAGCTTAATCAAAATTTAAAACAGGTATTAGCAGAGTTTCCTGCAGAGTTGTCATTAAATGCGGCGCAAAATCAACTTGCTGGAGTAAGTAATCAGCTAGAGCAATTAGGAGCCGTTAACCTTGCAGCCATTGATGAATTTGAACAAGCGAAGCAAAGAAGTGATTATTTAAATAATCAGCTGGACGATTTAACCCAAGCATTAACAGCTTTAGAAGGCGCTATTCATAAAATAGATCGTGAAACAAAAACGCGCTTTAAGTCTACGTTTGATCAGGTTAACCACGATTTTGGCCAGCTTTTCCCTAAGGTGTTTGGCGGCGGCAGTGCTTACTTAGAATTAACCAGTGACGATTTACTCGAAAGTGGTGTTAGTATAATGGCAAGGCCACCAGGTAAAAAAAATTCGACAATTCATTTGTTAAGTGGTGGAGAAAAAGCGCTGAGCGCATTATCATTGGTGTTTTCTATATTCAGGCTCAATCCAGCTCCATTCTGTATGCTGGACGAGGTAGATGCCCCATTAGATGATGCCAATGTGGTTCGTTTTTGCCGATTGGTTGAAGAAATGTCACAATCTGTGCAGTTTATTTATATAAGCCATAATAAAATTGCAATGGAAATGGCGGGTAGATTAACGGGTGTAACCATGGCAGAGCCCGGCGTGTCGCGCATGGTTGCTGTAGATATTGAACAAGCGGTGCAACTTGCACATGCATAATTTTATAGTCATTTGCTAGTTGTTTTGGGTAAAATGATGGCAGTTAGGCATATTAATAATAAAAGGTGAGGGGATGGCCGAAGAATTAAGATGGGTTTTAATTGTGATCAGTGTGTTTGTCATTGGTGGCTTATTAATACACGGTTTGTGGTCAGTAAGAAAAAAAGAGAATGCTGAACTCCCTGCAAGCGAGCGAGTTGAACCTGTTCAAGAACAGCAGCCTTCATCTGTGCATACTGAGCCACAAGAGCCAACGTTAGCGCAACGAGAAGAGCCACAAATGAGTGAGTTAAACTTCAGCGCTGATGAGCCACAAATAGATGTTAGCCCTGCTGATACAGCTATTGAAGATGACCTTGAAGTGGTAACAGAAGAGGCTGTAGATACACAACAAGACGCCCCTAAAGATGTTGCAGACTTTGTTATTGTGCATATTCAAATGCCAGAAGGATTGACCATGCAAGGCAGTAAATTACTGCCAGCAGTTAACACGCTAGGTTTTAAGTATTCAGAAGAAGGCTTTTTTAATCGTCACCTAGACCCTGCAGGCCAAGGGCCGGTGTTATTTAGACTGGTAAATATGTATAACCCTGGTACGTTCGATATTGATAATATGGAACAGTTTAGTACCGCAGGCGTGAGCTTATTTATGACGCTACCATGTGATGGCGATGGCCTTGCTGCGTTTAATATGCTGCACAGCGCCGCTAAAAAAATAGCGGATGAATTTGGTGCCGATATTTTAGATGCAGAGCGAAACGAAATGACGGTAGAGCGTATTCGTCAATATGTTGAGCAGGTTCGCGCATTTTCTGCGTAATATACGCATAAGTTAAATTTTGTAAGCCACTGGGCGTTCACTCGTCAAAGTGGCTTTTTTTATGTTTTTGAGGTCTACATGGCAAGCAGCATTAGTGAGCAAATTAATCATCTTCGTACCACGCTTGAGCAACACAATTATAGTTATTATGTGCTTGATACACCCAGCATACCCGATGCCGAATATGATCGCTTGTTACGTACATTGAGCGAATTAGAAACCCAGCACCCTGAGTTTTTAACCGCCGATTCACCTACTCAAAAAGTAGGTGGGGCGGCGCTTGCCAAGTTTGAGCAAGTAGCACATCAAGTGCCTATGTTGTCGCTTGATAACGCTTTTGGTGAAGACGAATTTAATGGTTTTAATCGTCGTATTAAAGAGCGTTTAATGAGCACTGAAGAGCTTACATTTTGCTGTGAGCCTAAACTGGATGGCTTAGCGGTATCGATTATTTATCGCGATGGGGTATTAGTACAAGCTGCTACTCGTGGCGATGGTTTTACTGGCGAAAATATTACCCAAAATGTAAAAACAATTCGCAATGTGCCATTAAAGCTTCGCGGTGATGATTACCCGCGTGAGCTTGAAGTGCGCGGTGAAGTGTTTATGGATAGCGCGGGCTTTGAAAAATTAAATGCAGAGGCAGAAAAGCGTGGTGATAAAGTTTTTGTAAACCCTCGTAATGCGGCAGCGGGAAGTTTACGCCAGCTCGATTCAAAAATTACCGCAAAACGCCCACTGATGTTTTATGCCTACAGCACTGGATTAGTTGCCGATGGCACCTTACCTGAAGATCACTACCAGCAACTTGCTAAGCTTACCGATTGGGGATTACCGCTGTGTCCAGAAACCAAATTAGTTGAAGGCCCAAAGGCTGCGCTTGCTTATTACAATGACATTTTAACGCGTCGTAGCGAGCTAAAATATGAAATAGATGGCGTAGTAATAAAGGTAAATAAAAAAGCCTTACAAGAGCGCTTAGGCTTTGTAGCTCGTGCACCGCGTTGGGCTATTGCTTATAAGTTTCCGGCGCAAGAAGAAATAACGCAATTATTAGATGTTGAATTTCAAGTGGGTCGCACAGGGGCAATTACTCCTGTTGCGCGATTAGAGCCGGTATTTGTTGGGGGTGTTACGGTATCGAATGCAACGCTGCATAATGCTGATGAAATTGCCCGTTTAGGCGTTAAAGTGGGCGACACTGTGATTATTCGTCGCGCTGGGGATGTGATCCCACAAATTACCCAAGTAGTACTTGAGCAACGCCCAAGCGATGCAAAAGAGATTGTCTTTCCAACTATGTGCCCCATTTGTGACTCGCATATTGAGCGGGTTGAAGGTGAAGCGGTTGCTCGGTGTACAGGCGGCTTGGTATGTCAGGCACAGCGCAAACAAGCGATTAAGCATTTTGCCTCACGTAAGGCTTTAGATATTGACGGCTTAGGCGACAAAATTGTTGATCAATTGGTTGATCGAGAGCTGATCAAAACCCCGGCTGATTTATTTATTTTAAAGCAGGGACACTTTGAGTCACTTGAACGAATGGGGCCAAAATCAGCGAAAAACTTAGTTGCCGCGCTTGATGATGCCAAAACGACTACCTTAGCAAAGTTTTTATATTCACTGGGTATTCGTGAAGTCGGTGAGGCAACCGCGCAAAACTTAGCTAATCATTTTTTAACGCTTGAAAAAGTAATTGATGCCAGCATTGAACAGCTGATTGAAGTAAGCGATGTAGGTGAAATAGTGGCAAAGCACGTGCGTGGCTTTTTTACTGAAGAGCATAATTTAACCGTGGTGAACGAATTAATAGCCCAAGGCATTAACTGGCCACAGTTAACAGCGCCATCAGAGCAAGAACAACCGCTAGCGGGTTTAACTTATGTGCTAACTGGGACGCTTAATACGCTTAATCGCAATGATGCGAAAGCGCGCCTACAACAATTAGGTGCTAAGGTATCTGGCAGTGTTTCAGCCAAAACGGATGCGCTAGTGGCGGGCGAAAAAGCCGGCTCTAAGCTAACTAAAGCGCAAGAACTCGGTATAGAAATACTGACAGAGGATGATTTAATTACTTTGTTAGAGACTCATAATGGCTAGTTTTACAAATATACTTAATACCTTGTTAATTGACCTAAGCCAGTGGTTACAAGGCTATTTGCCGCATTTATCATTGCTTTTGATGGTGTGCTTAGTGTCGCTTTATGCGGATGACATTTTAAAGCTCACCAAAGGCGTGGTAGCTAGGCGTCACTTTATTATAAGGGTGGCATGTTTTGTGTTGATCACCGCGTTTGGGTTTGGTTTATTAGTGGTGTGGTTAAGCCCATTACTAACTAAAGCTTTGCTGTTTTTTGGTACTAAGTGGTTGGGGCTCACATTATTAGCTGCATTTTTTATTTTGGGCACTATTGCCGATAGGAAAAACCAGTTGTGAGCCGTTATGGACCTGAATACTGGGATAAATATGGCAGCTATCGTACGCCAATAGCGTTTCATTTGAGTATTTTAGTGTTACTGCGGGCCTATTTTATTTGGGTGATTGCCGCGCTGAGCCGTCGTCCTGAACTTGATCTAATGTCATTGTTTTTTAAATCAAAAAATGATTTTTTTATTGCCATAGCAATTGGTGCCGTAGCAATTGTACCCACTATTTTGTTTTGTTTACGCAGACCCAGAGACTCGCATCAAGCTACGAAACGGTTAGCGAGTATTTGGCGATACATGCGTTGGCCGCTTATTGCTTGCGCGCTAATAGACTTGTCGTGGTTAAGTATCCAGGCGGCCCATAGTCATTATCGCTTTTCACTGTTTTTAGCTATACAAATGGTGATTGTATTGTGGGTATTGTGGTATTTGGCAAAAAGTCGTTATTTAAGTGTTTTTTTTAGTGATTGGCCCGAGCCAACAGAAAAAGCAACCGATAAAAAGTAAGAGATTATGCACACTATTAATAAAAAAATAGCGCAAGTAGTGGCCTTTATAGGGCTGATTATTATCTGCGTTGGCTATTTTTTATCATTAGGCGAACATATTTGGTTTAAAGGGATATTGCTATTGTGGATAGTGGTATTTTGTTCGTGCTGTTACCGATTAACGCCGTTATTTAAAATGCGTAACCCGCTGCGTAACTTTATTCAGCGTGATGCGCAGCATTTGTTTGTTTTTAGTTTAACCGGGTTGTTTGATAAAAAGAATGGCCCGCATTGGTTAGTCATCAGCAATATTGAGTCAATAGAGATAAAAGACGATGAGCTAATAGTGCATAGTAATAATGACAGGCAATTAAGCGTGAGTATTCCTGGTAGTCAAGCTCAATTACACGCTTATGTAAGCCGTATACTTACAGCAACAGAGAAGCACCGTATAGTGTTTAAATTGCGTTGATCGTGGTGTTAGCCACAGACGTAATGATAGGCTGTCAGTCAATGCTTTTGGTTCAGTATAAAGCAAATTAATAACGCAATGAGGTTGTTATGTTGAAATGGAACGATATTGTTAATTTTGCCAACCATGGCAATCCGACACCGGTTCAAAAAGTAGTTAAAACAGATCAGCAATGGCGTGAACTGTTAAACGAAGAGCAATATTACGTGACCCGTAAAAAAGGCACAGAGCGACCAAATAGTTCAACTAGTTGCACACTATTAGAACCGGGAAAGTACGTATGTGTGTGTTGTGATAACCTACTATTTGATGCGGATGAAAAGTTTGATAGTGGCACAGGATGGCCTTCATTTACACAACCTGCAACGGTTGATGCGATAGGGTATGTAATGGATAACAGCCATGGCATGGAGCGAGTTGAGGTTGTTTGTAATGTGTGTGATGCGCACTTAGGGCATATTTTCCCTGATGGCCCACTTCCTTCCGGCTTGCGCTACTGTGTAAACGCACTGGCAATGAAAAAGCTCTAGGGCCTGTTGGCCTTTCAAGGTTAAATTTGCAGCAGTCTGTTTGGGATTTAGGCAAGGCAGCGCCTATGTGGTGTGGTTACTCCCCCATAAATAGGCGATAACGTAGCATCAATTCCAAACAGGCGCTGCCCGAAGGGTTCTGCCTAGG
>NZ_PNCN01000149.1:0-2771 GCF_005886135.1 Pseudoalteromonas sp. S4741
CTTATGCAGATCTGAGGTTATCTAGTTATTTATCGACGCACGTCTTTTGGTGCGCCACCTTTTGGCCAGTCATCCGCTTTATTGGCAAAAATAGGGCGTTCTAAATGTGAAAAGTAATAAGCAATATCGACAGCTTGTTGATCACTTAGAATGCCTTCTTGTCCCAGAGGCATATTGCCCTTTATAAAAGCGGCTGCAGTATACGTACGCGCCATGCCTGCGCCATCGTTAAACGAATGACTGCCCGCAACAGCAGGGAACATGTAAGTATCATTGGGGTATAAACCTTGAGCATCCATTTGATGGCAGCTTGCACAATGCTTTGCGTAAAGGGTTTTTCCGTTATCGACGTTTGGTACTAGCTCTTTATTAATAGTGACAAAACCTGTGTTGTCTTGCAGAACGTTTTTGTTTTTTATATTTTGTGATAAAAAGTTCATGTAGCTGACAATAGCCTGCATAGGCACTGAATTAGTAGGCAGTGGCTGACCGTTCATTGAGCGTTGAAAACAGCCATTAATTCTGTCTTCAATGGTGTTTATTTTTGCATTACGTGAACGATACTTTGGATATACCACATTTATGCCCACATAAGGCGCGGCTTTGGCTACACGCCCTTCATTAAGATGGCAAGTGCTACAATTGAGCTTATTATTTACGTTATTGGGAAGTTGTTTATAGGTATCAATAATTAATAAGCGCCCATAACGAATTAAATCCGACTCAGGGCTGGCATCGAGCTCATTAATAGCGGGCGTTACTAGGGTGTTAGGGTGATTTGCTGATAAGTTTATAATTGTGGGCGCATTACTTAACGCTTTTTGCACAAGTGATTGTGCTTCTTGTGAGCATACGGGCAAAGTAAATAACGTCGCGAATACAACATTAAAATAAACTTTAAACATAATTAAAACCTAAATAAAAAGAATAAAACGACAGTGCCATTATTGCTGCAATGTGGCTGAGTATTTTAATACCGCTGAATTAGTTAGGTGAATCAGTAAACCGTGACCCACTATCATTAAAATATAGTTAACGATTACTTAAAGGGTTAATAATCTAGTTTGATTATTGAACAGCAGTGCTTAGGTGGAGGTGTCATTAGTTTGTGATTAATTTATATAAGTTTGGTATGCATAGCCAAATGATTATGAACCATAACGCTATGCAAAGTGAGGTGTTTTTTGACTATTTTATTTACAGTTATAATCCATAATTTTGTGTGATAAAGCGCTAAGTATGTCCACTACTTTAAAACTTGCTTGCTCCATAAGAGATACTTTTTCTACAGCAGTATTGATATCGCCTAATTGGAATGCTTCTAAAGCAGCAAAGCCATTCTTATGGACATCTTCATGTGGTTGCTCTAATGCTTTAAAGTCGTTAATGCTTGAATATTTTAATGCACCTTCACCTTGGTAATACCATTTACCTAAACGACACATGGTATGATCAGAAAAGTCTTCTGCAGTCTTATTTGATTGGCCTAAAATGACTTTATAAATATCGTATTTCCATACAATGTGATCCATTTTTACTGTTTGAATAAATGCATCGGCACTTGAATTAACAATAACGCTATACATATTTTGTGATAGTTCAACCACCTTTTTAGCGGTAGCATCAATTTCTGATGAGCTATTTGCAATGCCATCACTTTCTTCGCTAACGTTAGTAATGTTAGTTACAACGCTTTGCATTTGCTCATTGACCTTAGCTATTAAATTAGAGATCTCGTTAGATGCATCAGAAGAGCGCTGAGCGAGCGTTCTTACTTCATCTGCCACAACAGCAAAGCCTCGTCCTTGTTCTCCGGCTCTAGCGGCCTCGATGGCCGCATTAAGTGCAAGTAAATTTGTTTGATCAGAAATCCCTTTAATTATGTTTACAAAATCATTAATTCCGGTTGTTACTGACTGCAATTCTTTAACGGATTTAGTGGCTGATTTTGTATCTCTTGAGATATTATGTGTTGACGATGAAGTCGTTGCTAACATATCTAAAATTGTATCAAGTAATTCTTGGGATGATTTAAATGACGCAATATCATTAATTAGTTTATGTGAAGTTGAGGCTAAGCTTTCTCTGATGTCACTCATTAAATAAGATGACTGTAATGATAAGGTGTTTAATTCACGCTGTTTTACAAAGGCTGTATTGTTTGCTATTTCATTGTCGTTTAGTTGTGATTGCTCGCTGTTTGCTGCTAACAATTGCGCCTCAAGTTTTTCATTGGTTTTTTTTAATTGCATTAACTCGTTATTTAACTCATTAATTTTGTTTTTATATTTTGAATTGAACAGCATGTAGACCCCAATTTAAACACAGAAAATAAACGTATATTTTTTATTAAATTTACCTGAACATTGATTACTTTATTCGATTTTTTACAGGGGTGGAATTGACGTCCACCCAAGTCGATTTTTATAAAAGTAAGTTACAACACTATAATAAATGCTTTATAACCTTTTGGTAAATAAACTTTTCTTTTAATGCTTAAGGGCCTGTTTATCTTTCGAGGTTGAATTTTCAGCAGTCTGTTTGGTAATTAGGCAAGGCAGAGCCTATGTAGTGTGGTTGTTCCCCATAAATAGGCGATAACGTAGCATCAATGCCAAACAGGCGCTGCCCGAAGGGTTCTGCCTAGGGGCGATTTACTCTTTGTTGCCTACATGGATGTAGGTAAGGGGCGTGAGCAGGACGCGGAAGCTTTGCTCGGTTTTTACTTAGCCCACTAGGTTACAAACCTCGCGCCGCGATTAAACCGCCCC